>WGDP01000268.1 GCA_015493215.1 Bacteroidales bacterium
CCTCAACCCAAGCTCGTACGGATTTGAAATCCGTATGATAGAGTGTAGGAATAGTATATAGATAATAAGTGTATTATCTTTTGGATTCCCCGCCTGACCGGACGGGCAGGCAAATCCACAAGAGCTTAAGAGGGTGCTAAAACAGGAGCTTAATTCTAAAACTCATCGCCATCATCAAAATTGGTGTTGCTCTGATTGGCCTTTTTATTGGCTTTTTCGCAGTCAAATTCAATGGACATATCCTTTAGCGGCGGCTGAAACTTATCGCTTCGCCTGATGTTAAGAGTTGAATCGGCATACACTTTTTTCATATAAATGGCCCAAATGGGCAAGGCCATGTTGGCTCCCTGCCCGAGGTGAATGGTTCTGAAGTGAACCGAGCGATCTTCGGCACCCACCCAAATACCCGTTGTGAGCTTGGGAGTAATACCCATAAACCAACCGTCAGACTGATTTTGGGTGGTTCCGGTTTTTCCTGCTATTTCGTTGTTGTAGCCATAGCGGTAACGTAACCTGATTCCGGTACCGCTTTCGATGACACCACGCATTAACTGTATCATTTTATAAGCGGTAACATCGTCCATTGCCTCGGTTTTTTCGGGCACAAACTGCTCAATCACATTGCCGTTTTTGTCTTCAATTTTAGTAACAAACACAGGCTTAATGTAAACTCCTTTGTCGGCAAAGGTGTTCATGGCGCCCACCATTTCGTATAACGAAAGGTCGGGCGTCCCCAATGCAATGGAAGGCACGGCGGGAATTTTTGATTTTACGCCCATTTTACGTGCCATTTGAATAACCGATTGTGGCGAAAAACGGCTGATAAGATAAGCTGATATCCAGTTGTTTGAGTTGGCCAGTGCCCATTTAAGGGTTACCTCTTCGCCAATTCGTTTAGTATCCGAATTCCGGGGTGTCCAGTAGGTGCCGTCACCCAGCTCCACGCTGTACGATATGTTTGGAATTTTGGTGCAGGGTGTAAACTCGCCTTCCTGCATGGCCAGTGAGTAAAGGAAAGGTTTAAAGGTTGAACCCACCTGACGTTTTCCCTGTGTAACGTGGTCGAACTGGAAAAATCTGTAGTCGATGCCCCCCACATAAGCTTTAACAAATCCGGTTTTCGACTCCATCGACATCAGGCCTGCATGGAGGAAAAATTTATTGTAACGAATGGAATCGTAGGGTGTCATCACCGTATCAACAGGGCCGTTCCACGAAAAGACCATCATCTCAACCGGCGTTTTAAACGATTTCATAATGGAGTCCATCGACACGCCGGCTCTTCTGAGTTTTTTGTAGCGCTGACTCCGTCGCACACTGCGCATCATCAGCTTATTAACCTGTTCGGCAACTTCATCGGGTTCGCCTTTAAAAACAAATGGAGCGTAAGTATATCCTTTCCAATGTTCGAAAAATGCCGGCTGCAGGTTGTCTTTTAAATGTTCGCGTACCGCCTCTTCGGCATAGCGCTGCATGCGCGAGTCGATGGTGGTGTAAATTTTCAATCCGTCCTTATACAAGTTGTAAGGTGTACCATCGGCCTTGTAATGGTTGGCGCACCATTTTTTCATAATGCTTCTCAAATATTCACGAAAATAGGTGGCAAGTCCCTGATTGTGGTTTAGGTTTCGGTATTTTGATACGCCAAGGGGAAGCTGTTTAACCGAATCGGCTACCGTTTGTGAAATAAAGCCGTATTTGGCCATTTGAGAAATTACCAGATTTCGTCTTTTAAGCGCGTTTTCAGGATGTAAAATCGGGCTGTACCGCGTGGGTGCATTTACCACTCCGGCCATAAGTGCCGCCTCCTGAATGTTCAGCGAATCGGGTGGTATTCCGAAAAAAGTTCGCGAGGCCTGCTTGATGCCGTAAGCGTTGTGGCCAAAAAAAACCGTGTTCAAATACATGGCAACAATTTCCTCTTTGGAATAGTATTTTTCCAATTTGGCAGCGGTAACCCACTCCTGGAATTTACGAATTACCAATTGTGGTTTTGAAAGCCGTCCGCGCGGAAACAGGTTTTTGGCAAGCTGTTGTGTAATGGTACTGCCTCCGCCTTTTCGTTTGCCTGTGAGTACACCATATAATACCCTGCCCAGTGCTTTTTCGTCGATACCCGAATGGTCGTAAAACCTCACATCTTCGATGGCCAACAGCGCATGGATAAGGTTGGGCGATATATGCTGATAGGTTATGTTTGAACGGTTTTCGATAAAAAAAGTTCCCAACATAATGCTGTCGGACGAGTAAATTTCGGTGGCAAGGTTGCTGTTGGGGTTTTCAAGCTCTTCAAAAGTCGGCATTTTGCCAAACCAGCCTGAAGCTATCCCGTAAAAAAAGAGGACAATAAGTGCTGCAAACACAAAATATAACATCCAAAATTTAACGAGATAATTAAAAAACTTTTTTTTATTTGTTGTTGTTTCTTCGCTCATAACACTTTAAAAAACTACTTTGATTCAGTAATATTAATTCCGATACCGAGAATATTTTTTAACGTATCCTGCCGCATGGCCTGTTGAAAATAAAAATTGTATTTACCTGCCACAGGAAATTTTAACTTATTGCGTATTAATATATTATCTTCTTTAACATCGGTCCACCCTTTGCCAAACCATTTGCCGCTGTTGTCAGCCAAAATACATTCCAGCGTGTCGCGCGTAATGCTGTTATCGGGAAACTGAGTGGTTAAAAAAAGATAAAGGTTGCTGTAACGGTAGTTTGTGTTGTGCCGAATGGTAATAAAAAAATCGTAAAACCGCGAGGTGTCGGTAACCGGAACTTCAAAATGTGCCAGATTGTCTTTATACCATTTTCCGTTTTTAAGATTGATGTGTTCGTTGTAAATGGAGTGCTGCCCACACGAAGTGAGTAGCAGCATTACAGCAACAAACAATACCGGACGAAATAAAATTTTCATACTAATGAATTAACAATCTCTTATAACAAAAGGAAAATGTTCAAAATTATTGTGTTCTGTTTATTATATATACCCCGTTGGCTGGCCATCGTCGTTGTTGTTATCAACCAGGGAAGCCTGTTCTTTTTCAACGGCAAACTTTTCGAGGTCAGCCGGAAATTTATTCTGTTTATTCATCTGCATGATATGCTTAACCTGATCAATATGAATGGCCAGTAAATTATTGGGGTCATCTTTATAAGCATACCACATAATCTGTTTAAAAACATCACTTTTTTTGTAAAAAGCAATTCCTTTTTTAGCTTTAAGCGGAATGCGGTTGTCGGGAAATTCTTTAAGGGCATCGGCATAATCGTCCACTTCATAATTGAGGCAGCATTTAAGTTTTCCGCACTGGCCGGCTAATTTTTGCGGATTGAGCGATATTTGCTGAACTCTGGCCGAATTGGTGGAAACACTTTTAAAATTGCTAATCCACGATGAGCAACACAACTCTCTTCCGCACGACCCGATGCCACCCAGTTTGGCTGCTTCCTGCCGGACGCCAATTTGACGCATCTCAATACGGATATGAAAATTTTCCGCCAGTTTTTTAATCAGCTCTCTAAAGTCAACCCGCTCGTTGGCAGTGTAATAAAAAACGGCTTTGGTTCTGTCGCCCTGATACTCTACATCGTTAATTTTCATTTCGAGGCCAATATTCATGGCAATCTCACGGCTTCTGAAAATAGTTTTGTCCTCCAGCTCAATGGCCTTAAGCCAATTTTCCACATCGGCGGTACGGGCGTAACGGTAAACCTTTTTTATGTCCGATTTTTCAGGGTCAACCCGCTTTCGTTTCATCTGCAGGCGGACAGCATCGCCGGTAAGCGAAACAATTCCGATGTCGTGCCCTGAAACGGCTTCCACAGCCACCACATCGCCAACGCTTAAAAGTAATTCGGGAGGCTGTTTATAAAAATCTTTATGGTCGTTTTTAAAACGAACCTCAACAAAAAGGTTTTCCTCCTCTTCAATGGGATTTTTATAATCCTCAAGCCAGTTAAAGGAGCTTAATTTGCAACATCGCAGCTGGTTTACCTTTTGTTTTGTTTCGGCACTTGCCGGCATACAGCATCCACGTGAGGTGTTTATATTAAGAGTTGGTGTATATTTATCTATATATTCGTCCATGGTAATTTTTCTATTTTTCAATCGACAAAGGTAGCAAAATTAAATATGCTAAATTATGAAATTGCTTTTCGGCCACGGTTGAGCAGTACAGCGAGGGTCAGGCTTAAATCACCAAATAAAATGGCCGGGTGTGCATTGCGCTCGATGTGATATACCGCTTCGTTGAGGGCTTCGTAAAAGTCGTATTGGTTCGACTTGTTGATGTATTTTGCAAAGCTGTTGAAAAAGGTTTTCTCGGCATCTTTGCCGGTTACCAAATTTCCGTTGCCGCTATTAATTTGAATGCTGTTGTGAACCACCTGCAATCCGTATTGAAGAAAACTTTTTTGTTTTTCGCGGCCAATGCCGGCAATTTTTTGTGCAAATGAAAAAAGCGCAGGATAATCATATTTATAACACAACAGCAGCCATTCTCTAAACAGTTCAAAATTGGTTTGATACTCTTCCGTTTGCTTCGAAAGCATCAATGCCCTGTTCCAGTTTCCGTTTGCATTGGCAACAATATCGGGTAGCAGCAATTGGTTAACATCGGGTTGTTGTTTAAGGGCATCCATCAAAACATCCTGTTTAAGCTTAGGCACTTTAACAAGCTGTGCCCTCGACCGAACGGTAGAAAGTAACATCTCGTAACGTTCGGCAATTAAAAATATAAGGGTATCTTCGGGAGGCTCCTCAAAGGTTTTTAGCAGTTTGTTGGCCGGTGTAGTGTCCATACGCTCAACCATCCAAATAATGGCAACCTTAAAAGTGGCTTCAAACGACTTGAAACTAAGTGCTTTTATCAGGTTGTTGGCATCGCGGGCATAAATACTGCCCTGTTTGTTGCCGATGTTTAAAAAGGAGTACCAGTCGCTTTGAACCGCATAGCCATTCACCTTTTTAAGGTATTCAATCCATTGCTTGTTGTAAAGCTCGGAGGAGGGGTTTCTTTCGGTTGATTTTTCCGGCTTGTTTGAAGGAAAAACAAAATGAAGGTCGGGATGTGAAAACTTTTCGTACTTAATGCACGATGAACATTTGCCGCAACTGTCGTTTTCCTGTTTGTTTTTGCAATTTAAAAATTGGGCAAACGCAATGGCCAGTGGCAAAGAACCCGAA
Source organism: Bacteroidales bacterium (assembly GCA_015493215.1). GTDB lineage: Bacteria > Bacteroidota > Bacteroidia > Bacteroidales > F082 > B16-G9. The sequence goes on from WGDP01000268.1 coordinate 5,192, forward strand.
CCCTCAGGGCCTAAAAACAGCTGAGTATGTGCTACACGCCCCTCTTTATAAGCATTTAACAGCTTTGCTTTTACCGCTTCCTGACCAATGATGTCTTTAAATTGCATAGGGGCTCAAAATTAGAAAAAAGAGTGGAGCAATTACTTTTATATCATTTATTTTTTTCATCTTTGCCGCCGAAATATTGAAATATATAAATACATCATATCATGGAAAATCACAACGAAAAACATTGTCTTGTTTGCAAACGCGACGAGCAAACAGTACCCTTGGTAAGGGTTGATTATAAAGGAAACCAATATTGGATTTGCCCTCAGCATATTCCTGTTTTAATTCACGACCCGCAGCAGCTTGAAGGCATGCTTCCGGGTGCTAAAGACATGCAGGCCGGATAGTTTTGCCGTGTCTTAAAAAATTATAATCTCTTTTCAGGTTGTGCTTTGCACTTATTCTTCCTGTTATATTTGCAAAATGAACAGGTGGCAATGGGTTTGGCCTTTTTTTCTTTTTGCTTTGCTGGCATTTCCGCTCAGGAGTGGTGCCCAGGTAAAGTACAGCTATTTTTTGCGCGATGGCAACAGCGAAATCATGCAGGGAAAGTATGTTGATGCCATTAACACACTAAACGTGGCTATTGCAGCCAAGCAAGATGGTTTTGAAGCTTACTTTTTGCGAGGAATTGCCAAATTCAGCCTCGGAGATTATCGTGGTGCTGCCAACGATTTCACCAAAACGCTTGATATTCATAATCTTTATACGCGAGCCTACTTTTACCGCGGCCTTTGTCGAGACAGGCTTTATGACTATGCCCATGCTTTAAGTGATTACAACAAAGCACTGGAAATAGACCCGTTTAACCCTGAGGTTTTTATGGCTCGTGGCGATACCCGCATTCATCTTCACGATTTTAAAAATGCCGTGAGCGACTACACCGAAGCACTTAACCTCGACAATAAAAAGGCTGCTGCCTATTTGAACAGAGGAGTTGCACACCATTTTCTTGGGCATGATGCAAAGGCAATCAACGATATGAACGAGGCCATTAAGCTGGACTATTATAACAAAGATGCCTGGCTGAAGCGGGGAATGATTCGTTACGAAATTGATAGTATAAACGGCGCTCTGTCCGATTTTACTCATGTTGTAAAAATGGATTCCGGTTATCCGTTGGTATATTTTCAGCGAGCGTTAACTTACTTAAAATTAAACGATACCATTGCTGCTTTGCACGACTATAATAAGGTTCTGCAATTGGATTCTGCCAACTCGTTAACCTACTACAACAGAGCATTGCTCTTTTCCATGCAAAAAAAATACGACCTTGCTTTGCAGGATATGAACAAAGTGGTTGCCCTTAATCCGTTTAATATCTACGGACGTTTTAACAGGGGGATGATTAATTTTTCGCTTAAAAACTATGCTGAAGCCGAAAAGGATTTTACAAAGGCCTTGAAAATATTTCCCGATTTTGTGGGAGCTTATATAAATCGTGCTGCTGTTAGAGAAAAACTGGGAAAAACAAAGGCTGCCTATTCCGATAAAATAACTGCCGAAGACATCATTAAAAAAGTTAATGGTGCCGGTGCCAACATTGCCACCCTTTATAACAGGTATGCCGATTCGGCTTATTTTAGTAAGATTATGGAGTTTGAGGCCGACTTTGTAAGTGGCGAAACAAAGCGCGGAAGGATTCAGTTCGACCGGGTTAAAATTGAACCCAAGCCCGATTTTTTTATTGTCAACACTTTTCGGCTGCCCGATTCGGTAACAGAGAGGTATAGGAAAACAGAGTATTTTGATGAGAAACTTACGCAGTTTAATACCGGCAACCCGTTGGGTATCAAGCTTGCATTTACCACTCGGCAGTGGCCTGTTTCGGATGATAAAGCCTTTGGCGAACTGCAACGAATTGACAGCAGCATATTAATCTTAGGTGATACGGCGGGTTCGTGGTTTATGCGGGGCGTTATTAACAGCATGTTACAAAATTACAGCATAGCCATTGCCTCCTACGATAGTGTTATAAAGTATAACCCCGGCTTTTTGTATGCCTATTTTAACCGGGCTGCATCAAGGGTTGAGCGCGACGAGTTTGTTTATTCCGATCAGCAATATCAAAATACCATTACCATCAGCATGACTTCGGGCAGTCAGCCGGTAAAAAAGTTGCCGCCGCCCAACCATCGTAAAAGTTTACAGGATTATACCCGTGTGATTGCCCTTTATCCGGGCTTGCCTTTCACTTATTATAACAGGGCAAACCTCAAAATTCTGATTAAAGATTATCAGGGTGCCATCAACGATTACTCCAAAGCCATACAAATTGAACCTGCCATGGCCGAAGCCTATTTTAACCGTGCCCTTACGCTGCTTTACCTGCGCGAAGATAAGCTTGCCTGTAAGGATTTAAGCAAAGCCGGCGAACTGGGTCTTAAGGAATCGTACAATATTATCAAGCGGTATTGCAGTAAGTAGTTTGAAACCATTCGGGTTGAACGCGGTTTGTAATCAGGATGACCCTCTTGTTGGTCTGGATGACAGTTCTTTTAGCTCCGATAGCTATCGGAGGGATTCAGCCCGGAGTTACTGTATCGAACCATGATACCCTTTGCCTGGCCTTATGTTTGTAATTACAGATCGCTTCACCCTATCGCAAAATCCTGCCTATCGGCAGGCCCGCCCTTCTGCTCGCGATGACGTGGGTTGGTGGTTTTGGTGGGTGATAACTCTCCCGTTGGCCGGAACGATAGTCCCTTTTGCTCCGGGGTTCAGCCCGGAGCTACAAAAACAGAAACTTCTTTTTCGGCCTTTCAAGCCGCCTTCACGCAAGCCAGCCTGTCGGTAAGCCACCATCGACCTGAAAGGACTCCCCCGGCCTGATTCTTTTAAAATGGCCACTCAGGTAAAATACACTCCTTTTTCCGGTTTTTTAAAACAGATTGAAAGTCCGTTAATGATTGTTGCATAACAGATGATTGCTCGCTGTGGCAGGTAAGGCAGCTTCCTACGGTGAGTATTTTTTTCTGCTGTAAAACCGACAACGGTGTTACGTTGGAACGGGTAGAAACTTTTCCGGTTCTTGTGCCAAGCATGGGTATCCAGGCATCTTCAGGCAATCCGTCGAAAGGACTGTCGGCATAACGGGGTTGAAAATACCACTGTCCCTTGCCGTTTTTAATAACAAAGTTTAAAATGCCGTCTCCATAGCCCAGAGCCAACGGACTGTTATGGCACGACTTACAGCTTCTGCCGGTTTTACCGGTAGTGTGAGGCGCCACCGGGGCATACAAACGATTGAAAATAAGGGAGTCGTGCAGCTGTTTGTTAAAGCTTTGAAGGTTGATGGTTAAAATCATACCGGGTACCACAGGAATAATTTTTTGGCTATTGTTTTCGGTAACATTTCCCAGCGAGGGTGGCAGTGAATGATACTCACCCACATATTCAACCCAGCTTCCACGTTGCTCTTTGCTAAGTACCATATTATAACCGGGTTCGTTTTCATCGTAGGCGTTGTGGCAGCCTATGCAGGTTGGTGCCCAGGCAGCATGACATGCCGAACAACTAACATTTTTGTGGGTATTGTTGCGCAGGCAGTTTTTTCCGGGAGGCTTCACATAGTGTAGCTTTCCGTTGTTTTTACCCGTTAAAAACACCGAATCGTTTATTACAAAAGTGTTAATAAGCGGCTTTTGGTGTTTCTTTGTTTGCAATAGTTTTTTACCTGCAATACTGCCAAAGCGCATGCCTGCAATCAGTGCCGATTCACCGTCTAATTGCAGGGGAGAAATGGTGTCGGGAGTAGCAGTATGGCAATCGGTGCAGGCAACATCCTGTTGGTTTTCCTGATGTTGATAGGTTTTGCCGTCACCCATCAGCTCGTAGGAAGTGTGGCAGTCGATGCAATCCATTCCGGCAGCATGGTGAACATCATCCTGAACCTTTGTAAAAACACGGCTTTGCTCCACGACTCTGAAATCGGGTTTCCCAACAACATCGGCGGGTCTAAAGGTTGTTTCGTGCCAGCCTTCGTAATTGGTTGAAATTCTGCCCGAACGGCTGTGGCAGCCAAAGCAATGGTTGTTGGTAACTTTTAAGTCTATCGAAGGATGTTGCATCAACCAGGAGGTATCTTCAGGTTGTTGTGTATGCCTGATGTGTACCGTTTCGGCTTCTTTGCTGTAATTTAAATGACATGCCAAACAACCGCCACCACGACTCTCATCCGAAACAGGGCCTGTAACCGTTTTTTCATTGCCCAAATGGCAACGGACACATAAATTTTTAAGGTGTTCGTCGGCAGCAGAGTGGTGGATGGTTGCCAGTGTGGCATCGCCATCCGGAGTATTTTGTTCGTTAAACACATATCGGTCAACGTTTATCATCCCCGACAGGGTCGCCATCAAACCTTTATTAACACGATTTACAATATCAGGATGGCAGTTTGCGGTTCCGCACGAACGCGGAGCATTGGACAGGTTGCCCGGAATCGGTATCAGTGTTTTATGTGCTGCTTTTTTGTTGGTGGTAAAGGGGTTGCCTCCGTGACACGAAAAGCATCCTGTAACCAAAGGGTTGTGTGAAGAAGATAATCCTTTAACATTGTCGTGGCATAGTAAACATCCCTCTTTCCGGCCATTGATGGTTGGTGAAGAAGAAATCTGATTGGCGTAAGCAGCAGTTGAAAAATCGGGCTTGCTAAGATGATACGCCCGGAAAACCTGATAGCTGTAATTTTTTTGCCACGGAAAAACGGTGCTCCAGTTTTTTCCCCTGAAAAAAAATCCGTCGATGGTTAGCAATGCATAAATAATGGTTGCTACCAACAATATCCGGCGTGCCGGAAACCAAACGCCATAGCGCTTCGACCCTGATAAATAAACTGATGTTAAAACAAAAATAAGTATTGCCCATAGCCATTGGGGATGACTAAACCAGTGTAATAAATCCTGAAGTCCCAAAAAAAACCAGGGGCCTTTTACCGTTGGGTGAATGTTGTCGTGAAGAGGGGCGTTAACAAGCAACGAAAGGATGAAAACAGCGGTTGTTGCATAAAAAAAGGTTTTGCTTTGAGGCCAAAGTTTTCTGCTGTGTTCAAAAACAATTATTAATATTATTATGGTAAAAGTAGCCGCGTGGTTAAGGTAAATAAGTTGATAGCTGCCCGGTTTGCCAAAAAAGGAATAGGCTATCAGGTTTCCAAAAAAAGGAATTTCTTTAATGAGCTGTTCGGTAATCTGCCTTGCCTGAAGGGTGTCGGCATCACCTCGCAACAAAAAACCGGTAAACATAACCAAAAACAGCAACAGCAACCCCAATGTAAGCCTGAACCAGACCGCATGTTTTAGCCGGATTGATTTTTTATTTTTGAAATGTTCGTATAGATGCAGCAGTAGCAAAACCAAAAACAGTTGCGAACTCCAATAGTGTATGTTACGTATCCAGGAGGCATACGGGTTGACAAGCAATATTTGCGAAATGGCTTCGTAAGGATGATTGACATCGAAAGGAATTACAAGCACCATACCCGACAACACCGCCAGCAAAAACATGGCAAGGCTCCATTGACCATAAGTTGTTTTATTTTTTTGCTTCGGCAGCTCATTCCCTTTGGCGGTTGAACCTGAATCCAGGTTTAATAAATGTTTTAATGGAAGCCGTTTAATCATAAAACAAAAATAGGGATAATTATGAACCCTTTAAAAAAGCTTGTGTTTTGAGCCTTTTACTTTTCATAAAAGTGCATCTCTTTAATGTACTTGTAAACCTTGTCGGGCATCCAGTAACGCATGTCTTTTTTTTCTTTAATACCTTTTCTTATAAAGCTGGAAGATATCTCCATTAAAGGTGCGTCAAAAAGTTTTATTTTGGGGTGGTTGGCATAATCACCCAAATTGCTACCGGGGCGGGGATAAACGTAAACGGAGTAAAACTCTAAAATTTCATGATGGTTTTTCCATTTATGAAACGATGAAAAAATATCGGTTCCTGAAATCAGAACAAAATCACGGTTTTCATATTTATCAGATAACCAGGTTAGCGTGTCGATGGTGTAGGATGGTTTGGGCATTTTAAACTCAATGTCGGTAACTCCCATGTTTTGTTGGTCTTCGATGGCGATTCGTGTTAAGGCCAGCCGGTGATATTCGGGCAGCAAAGTCCGCTTATCCTTTAACGGATTTTGCGGCGAAACCACAAACCAAACTTCATCCAGATCGGTAAATTCGGCCATGTAGTTGGCCAGTATTAAATGGCCGTTGTGTATGGGGTTAAACGAACCGAAAAAGAGGCCTGTTTTTTTTGTTTTCATTGTTTTGGGTTTAATAACAGATGGGTAAAGTTTGTTTGAATCGTTACCGGTTACGATGGCTTTATCAATATTTTTCCGGCACTCATGTTGGCAATATAGTTTCGCAGTCCCTTTACTACGTTGTCAAGCGAGGTTATGCCCTGAATTTTGGTGTGTAACGTTCCGTCGATAAATTTACTTTGCAGGTATTCTGATATTTCGGCAAAATTTTCCAGCTCTTCTTTCCAGTCGGGAAGACTAAAACCGTAAATAAATTTTTGATTGAAGATAAGGTTCATGGTATTGAGTTCAGAAACCGGTTTATTGGAAAGCCCTCCGTAAATAATCAGCTCCGAATCCAATGGCATGGCATTAAAAATTTTACCGGCGAGTATTCCTCCAACGGCATCAAATGCAGTGGTAGCCTGCAATTGGTGGCAAAGTGTTTTTAGCTTATCGTCAAAATTATCTTCCGTTTCAACCAAAACATGTTTTACCCCTTCGTTTTTTAACAGGGCGGCAGTTTCCTGTTTTCGTACGATGTTAATGGATTCGACACCTTCCGATTTAGCCATTGCCCTCATCATTTCGGGAACCTGACCGCCTGCTGCATCAAGCACAATGGCTTTGCTTTCGTTTACCCGTGCAATATCCATCATGCCATAAGCGGTAAACGGATTGACGGTAAAACAGGCAGCCTGATCCATGTTCATCTTTTCATTTAAAACAATTACATTTTCCTTTTTTGTAATCAGATATTCGGCCCAGGTGCCATCGCTATCCTCTTGTACAAAGCAGCTTACGGGTTTATCTATCAGATGTTTTGCCTCTTTTCCGGCATCCGTCACCACACCGGAGCCTTCAAACCCCATTATGGAAGGCAGTGTTTTAACAATGTTGTAACCGCCCTGCATAAAAGCAATGTCGCTTGGATTGCACGGGGCTGCATGCATTTTTATAACTACCTCATCAGCCAACGGTTTACGCAGTGGCTTTTCCTCAGGCCTGAGGCTTAGCAGCGCCCTGATAATGTTTTTGTTGTATTGGGGTAAAACAATGCCTTTCATACTATTTTATTTTTAAGCTGTTTACACGATTCTACACTTAAATTTATTTAAATATAAAAATATATTTTTATTTGAACCGACAGGCAAAATCTTCAAAATTATTGATTTTATTACTATTCCGTATTGTCATCCGGCCAATAATTAACAGGTTTTCCAACGATTGTATCAGTTTTTGTACCTTGCTTATAGATAAGTTTGAGCCTTAATTCCGGAGAAAATTCTCCCCACTCCGAAATTTGTATTGGCTTTAATCTTTTAATGTAAAAGAAGGCCCTCTTTTTCTCATTGCTTTTTAAGGTGTCGAGGTAGGTTTCCATTGAGTAGTAATCTTTTGATGCCGGCGCGAGTTCAATGGAAAAGGGAATGTTGTACGAAGCGGAGGATTGCATTTCAAAACTGTATTTTGCAGGTTCGGCAAAAAGCGGCACCACTGAAAGGTCTTGTGAAACGGCACTGTTGAATCCGGTTATGGTGTTTAACAGTTCCTGTGGAATAATTGATGCTTCGTATGCTTTGTCGTAACCATTTTTGTTTTTTACAATTTCAAATTTATCAAGCAGGGTACCGTCCATCCGGGTGGTTGTAAAATCGAGTTTGTTTTTGTTAATTTTAATGGTTACAAAATGATTCACTGATTCTGAAGCTGCCATAATTGATTTGTTAAAAACCTTTTCATAAAGTTCAGCACCGGCACCTCCTGTTGTTATATAGGTAACTGCATTTTTCGCTCCTTTTTCCCGCACCGGCAAAAACCTTTCGTACAGATGCGAATGCCCGGCAAAAACAATATCAATCTTATATTTGCTAAAAAGTTCCGGCCAGATACCTCTTCCCCAGTCGGTACGATGACCGCCAAAGTTATATGCCCCGCGATGCATATATACAAAGTTCCACTCTTTGTTTGAAGCCGTAATGTCTTTAATAAACCAGTCTATCATCTCTTGGTCGTCAGGATGACGGAAATCGAGCGAAATAAAATGGCAGTTACCATAGTCGAAGGAGAACCATTGTTTGTCCACCGGTTCATCTTTTCGCAAAAAATAACGAAACAGCTCCCCATTGTCGCCATTGGTTTCGTGGTCACCCAACGTACTCACCAGCGGTGTGGAGGCAACAAAATTTTTAACCACCGGAAAATAAAATTCATGCCACTCTTTATTGTTGGCTCCTGTTTCAACCAAATCGCCCATGCTGATGATAAAGGCAGGTTTTTCCGCTTCGGTTTCCTCCATTATCTTTTTAAAGATATCAGGATTGCTCCTGCTGTCGCCCATGGCAACAAAAGTAAATTTATCCCGATTGTCGGCAAAGGTTTTAAAAGTGTGCCAGTTGTTTTGGTTCTGCAGGTTTAAACGATAATAATAAACAGAACCCGGCTTTAATCCTTTGAGGTTGACTTCGTAAAGAAACCCGTTATTTTTACTTCCCCTCAATTTCAGATGTTCTTTGTTGGTTTTTGACTGTTTTCTTCCAAACTCCATGGTGTAATCACCCCTGCTGTCCGTTTCCCAACGGATGGTAATGGCTCTATTACCCGGTTCAACAATATAAGGCCCTGCCAAAATGTGTTGTGCGTTAAGACTGCTGAATGACAGCATGCCCGTAAATAACGTAAGGACAAATACTATCCGGAAATTGATTGTTTTCATGGGGTTAATTAAAGATTGTATGTTGCCCTCAAAAATACAACAATAGTTACAGAGTGAAAAGGTTATTGTTTTGTCAAGAATAATTTATGAGAATATCTGACTTGCAGGTTTTGTAAAAGGTACTATGAATCTTGTTGTTAATTTTTTATAAAACAAAGAACATGTAGCTTCAAAAACAGTGTTAATCTAAAG
>WGDP01000269.1 GCA_015493215.1 Bacteroidales bacterium
AAAGCGGTAAGGTAAATTACTATCATAACTGCGTTTTGTTAAAAGGGTTTTCATAATTGTTGGTTTAAGGCGGCTTTCGGGTCGCCTTATTTTTTTGGGCAGCCGGGCGGGCTGTCCGTTATACTCCTCGCCCCAAAACCGTTTCAACCCTGTCGGTTACACGGCTTCCGTTGGTCGCCCTGCACCCTCCGGTTTCAATCGATTTTGTTGCTGCGGGGTGCCACTGCCATCCCTGCTGCAAATTACCTCAACGCAACTTACTCAAATAGTTTATTTATCCGTTGTATCCGTTGAAAGTAGTTTTCTTTTATCTTCCCGATAGCTATCGGGACTTGTTTCTTAACATCCCCCGTTAAGTTATTTTTTTTCATTACCTTTGAAACATCACTTTAATATGCCATTTATCTGCCGCCATGAAATACCGGTTTATCATATCAACGTTTTACCACAAGGTCTTAAGCCGTTTAAGTATGGCCGTTAATAACCGGTTTAGGTTGTTTGTTGCAAACGGTTATGCCCATTACGGCACAACGGTTTTTAGCACAGGCGTAAACAATTGGAAATCGGTGGTTTATACCCCCCCCCACTAACACACTCACAATATTTAGGTTAGGAAAAAACAGGTTTGTTTTGCCGGCCGTTCCGGATGGGAAGTGTTTTGTTTTTTATAAAACACATTGTCTGCCAGCCGGGCCGGAACGGCAAGGTATCGTAAGGTAAAAGAGACAAAAACAAAGTATTTTTTCCCACCTAAATTTTACAACCATGAAAAAACTAATAAAATATTTAATATCGCTAACAGTAATAATAGCTTTAAGCGCAGCTTTTATGGCAAACACACACAAAACCGAAACCAATACCAAAGCGGAAAACCCGCCACCGTGTTGGATAACAATATATGTACAGTTGCAGGGTGATTGTGTTTTTGTTAATGACAGTACCGATTATATCGTAAATCTTTCAGTTTTTGATATTTGCAACGATCCTTCAACACCAATTTATAGTGATCAACAACAAGGTCCAAGCGAAGATGGAAACGTTTTTCCATTTTGCATTCAGGATACACTTTGTGTAAACGATATGGCTTCAAACTGCTTTAAAATTGTTGCAACAGCTGTTAAAAAAAACACTGTTAATGATGAAATTGTTTGTGACGGGCAAACGGTAACATCCTCAACTAATTGTGAGGGTTTATTAGGTTTTGATGGAGAGACTATAATTGTCATTATGGATTAGCAACCTAAACGGTAGGTTTTACAAACAAATAAAACCTGCCGTTTTTTTCTCGAAACTATACTGTATGATAAGGTATTTATTTTTATTAGTGAGTTTGTTTGTACAAAGCACAAATTTATTCTCACAAAATCAGGCAAATTTGTGGTATTTTGGGAAATCTTGTGGATTAGACTTTAATAGCGGACATCCCGATATTGTTTACGGGTTTCTTTATAATCTGCTTGGAACTGCTGTTATGTCGGATACGGTAGGTGATTTATTGTTGGCCTCTGATGGAAGTAAAATTTTTAATAAAAATCATCAACCCGTTTTAAATGGGGATAACCTTGTAGGGGATGATCCTATAGCAACACAACGTGTATTAATTGTTCAAAAACCCGAAAGTGATAATTTATATTATGTTTTTTTTGTGGGAAGAGGTGATTACACCACAACAGGACAATTCGGTCTGTGGTATGATGTGGTAGATATGAACGGAGATAACGGTTTAGGAGAGGTGATTGAAAAAAACCATTCTTTAAATTCAGCCTGGGATGCAGCTGAAAAACTTTTTGCTGTTAAACATGCCAACAACAAAGATATCTGGATTATTTCCCGTAAGATGAAAGATAATAAATTTGCCGCTTTTTTACTAACGGAAACTGGTTTGAATCCCATGCCTGTTTTAAGTGATGCTACAGTATTAACACAATCCAATCGAACAAGGGGTTATTTAAAAACAGACTTTACAAAAAAGTATGTTTTTTCAGCCTACCAAACTGCTCCACCTTACTTTTTTGAAGTGGGAAAGTTCAACAATAAAACCGGAGAAATTAACATACTCTATTATTTAACAAAAGTTGACGCTCAGGGACGACTCCTTAAACCTTTCGGTGTTGAGTTTTCTCCCGATTCAAAATTAGCCTACATTTCTTTTACATCCCTTGACAATGATGTGGAAATTTATCAGTATGATATGCAATATGTTGAAAACCACTCACTGTTTGCACAGTCGGCCATACTTATTGGTAAAGGCCCGGGTGCGGGCTTGCAGCTTGCCCGTGACGGCAAAATATATTGTTCTTTTCCTGAAGGTGGAGAGGCTTATTATTATGTAAGCGTTATCAATAAACCCTGGATACGGGGTGTTGGTTGCGATTATCAAAAAGACATTCTTAACATGACTCCGGGAGAAGTTAACTTTTGTTTCCCCAACATCCTCCTCGATTACCTCTATCGTTTTGAGTGGGAGGGCGAGTGCTCGGGGCCTTCCAACGCCATAAAATTTAAGCCCAACTTTATGTTTCCCGACTCCATACACTGGAACTTCGGCGACCCCGCTTCCGGTGCCGACAGCATTTCGCATGAGCTAAGCCCCGTGCACTATTTTAGCTCGGGCGGCGAGTTTGAAGTCTCCGCCGATGTGTGGTATCCGCCCGACAGCGCCAACCCCTTCGGCAGGTACGAACACACCTCACGGGTGGTTACCGTAAAACAGTCGCCCCTGCCCGATTTAGGGCCTGATACCCTTATTTGTAACGGCGCTTCCATTGAGCTTAACGGCGGTGCCGGCCAGGGTAGCTACAACTGGAGTACCGGCGACTTCGGCATGAACGACAGCCTTGTTACCGTTTCCGATACAGGAACCTACTGGGTAAAAGTGAGTGCCCCCAACGGCTGCTCCACCACCGACTCGGTTTGGGTGGGATGGCATCCTCCGGCACAGTTTGTCGAAGACAGCCTGATTATTACGCCCACCGCCTGCGGTGGAAGCTCCGGTAGCATCACAGGGCTGAAGGTGGATGGTGTGCCGCCCCTCACTTTTCAGTGGCAGAATGCCGACGGCAATCCCCTTGGCAACGGGTTGAACCTGTTTAACCTTGGCGTGGGCAATTACTTTTTGCAGGTTACCGATGGAAACGGCTGCACCACCCTATCGGATTCATATACCATCACCGATGCAGGCAACATTACCGTGGATACGGTTTTAGTCGAAGCATCGCACTGCAATCAAAACAACGGCAGCATCACCATAACGGCTCACTCGGGTGCCACCGTCTTTTTTAACTTCTCCGTTGATGATGGTGCTTCGTGGCAACCGAACAACCCGCTCTTTCAGGGAGTGGCTGCCGGAAACTACCTTATCCGCGTTAGCGATACCAACGGCTGTCAAAGCGTATATAACCACAATCCCGTAACGGTGGAAGAGTTGTCGGCTCCGGTAATTACTTCCGCATCAACCGTTGATGAAACCAATTTCGACCAAAACGGCGAAATACACCTTACGGCTTTTGGCAGCGGAGTGCTTTACTACTCCATCGACAATGGCGGCTCTTTTCAAACGGATGACGGCAACTTTACAGGATTGTCGGCAGGTACTTATCACTGCATCATAAAAGATAATTACGGTTGCGACACCGCTTTTGAGGTAACGGTAAACCGGCTCAGTACCCAACTGCTTGAAGCCATTGCCGGCGACGGCCACTCCTGTCTGGGAGATGCGGCTGTGGTTCCGCTGGTGGTATCGGGGTTCGACAGCGTGCAACGGTTCAGGGCAGAACTGTTTTACGACAGCAGCGTACTCACAGTAAAAGGATACCAAAATGCCAACAGCGCCATTCAAAACAACCTTACGGTTCAGGCGGTACAAAACAGCAACAGGGTCATTGCCCTTTGGGATGGCACGCCCGTTACGCTTACCGACAACACCACCCTGCTGCAACTGGTTTTTGAAGGCAAAAAGGAGGGCTACTCGGCGGTGGACTGGGCGCACAGCGCGGGAGAAAGCAGTTTTATAAACCACCTTGGAGAACCCATTAACACCCAATACCAAACGGGCAACGTGAGGATATTCTCCACCCCTGAGATACTGCTTGGCAACCAAAAGCAGGTTTGTGAAGGCGATATGCTGATGCTTTCGCCCTTTGTTTCGGGAGGCAGTGGTGCTTACGAC
>WGDP01000270.1 GCA_015493215.1 Bacteroidales bacterium
AAATGGCGCATTGTGCAGGCACATCTTTCCATTCCTGCTGCCGGGGATTAATATTTGCCATAGAACTTTGCCAAAGTCCCGAAGGGATGTTGTTTTAATAACACCGGGTGCGACCCGTGTGAATAAAATTCTAAACTCCTCCAAGCTCTTTCAGATTTGCAATCTGAAAGACCTTAACACATTCATTACATGTGCATTATATCGTTCAGATTGCAAATCTGAACGAGCTTATAGGGGGGAGCTTATAGGGGGTAATTGGCATTACAGCCCTCAACCTTTCCGGACTCCACCGCACCTGCCAACCTCGACCGAAAAGGTTTTGCCACCAAACCGGTTACTTTTTAATAAACTTTTGTTGCGAGAGTAATTTGTTGTTATCATACACCATTACCACATACAGCCCTTTTGTAAGATTGGACAAATCTATGGGACGGTTAAGGTTAACCACCGTTTTTACCGTTTGCCCCATGCTGTTGACAATGTACGCTTTGGCATGCCTTAAACTTTGTCCGTTGCTTTTAATATTGAGTTGGTTGGCTGCGGGGTTAGGGTAAACGGAAAGCGCAATATCTTTATTATTTTCAGGCACCGAGAGTGCACCGTTTTGATCTAATTTCATTAAAAACACATCCGTGGCATCAGCATTGCCTGTTTCCTCAGTCCCCATTAAATAAATATCAGTCGAAGGTAAACCTACCACATCAATACCGGTTCGTGGATTAGCGGTAGCAATTATTTTATCTTCCAAAGTGGTCATGTCATAATCAATAAACCACAAAGCCAGTTCGTTGTCTATTGTTCCGGTAATTAAAAACTTGTTATTATCCAACATGCCCGAGCCAGTTACATCAGAATTGTTATTGTTATTATCAAAATATTCACCATAAACATGACCATTAATAACATCCATTATTAATATTTGAAAATAGGTGTTTTGCCACGGAGATGAAGAAGAAATTAATACACTTCCTTTTCCATCCGAATATTTTTGCACACCTGCAATATGTGGGGCGGAAAATGACCATAAAGGAGACTCTCCGACACCAAAATTATCAGCTACAACCAAACCGGAAGTTTCATAGGTTCCTGCTGACCATACTAATTCAGGAGTTATCAACCCGGAGGTATAGGTTCTGCCAAAAACAGGATTTTGGGTGTTTTTATCATCTTTAACATAATTACCGTTTGACGGGTTAAAGAGATAGTACCAAATGGGATGAGAAGCATCTTTAGTTTTTATCACATATAAATTATAAGTGCCATTGTCCATCACCTCGTTGACGGTACCAAACCAATAGTCGTCGGAATTTTGTTCCTCATATTTCCAAAGTTCAGTGCCTGTCTGGCCATCCAGTGAAATTAAAAAGCAATTGCCATTCCTGCTTCCGGCCAAAGCCACGTTACCCTCATGTGTAACGCAAAGCGCATAGAATTTAGATGGCACATCCAATGATACACGCCACATCTCCTGACCTTTGTCATCAGTTTTTATTACAAAAGCACGCGGGTTTTGGTAGGTGGCATCTTCAAACCAACCACAGATATAGGCGTTTTGCGACGCATCGGTAACAATAGCCTGAGGGTGGTCAATCGACCCAAAATCAAAGGTTTTGTCAAAATAATTTTGAGCATTTAATGTAAGAGAAAAAGAAAACAAAAGGCTAAAAAAGAAAAGTGTAAAATAATTTTTCATGGTATTAGTTTTAAGTGGTTTAGGCAAAGTTAACCATTTTTTCTGAAACCGGCATAATAAATTACAACTAATTATGTATTTCCATATTACCTTTTAAACCGGCGGGGTACCTGCACTGCTTAATTTACGGTTTACGAAATAAGCCGGCGCTCAACTTTTCAGGTATTCCTTCACGCAGGGCTGTATCCAACCTGAAAAGTTTGCGGGGAAAATCCTACCCCACCAACAAATTGCATCCCCGCACATCGCTGTTGTCAAACCGGCCGAGAATTTCAAATTTGCCATCGGGATGAATTTTGCCGAGGTCTTTGGTTTCGATAAACGAGCAGGAGTTAATATTTGCCAAATCAACAACATTAACGCCGCCGCTTCTGTTTTCGGGCTGATAGGTAAAGGGGTCGTTGGTATCGCGAATCAGCACTTTCATCCACGGAGGCGTAGCAAACAGGCCATCGCCTTTTGAATAAGCCTGCGAAAGCAACTCGGTCATCCCATACTCCGAATAAATTTTTTCCACCCCAAAAGCTGCAGTTAACTTTTGGTGCAATTCCTGCCTGACCATCTCCTTTCTTCGCCCTTTCATGCCGCCTGTTTCCATAACAATAAGTTCGGGAAACTTTATGGGAAACTGCTCAGCCAAATCGAGCAAAGCGTAGGTAACGCCCAACAAAATCGTTTTCTTTTTTTCCGCTTTTAGCCTTGTCAAAACATTACTAAGTTGCTCATACTCTTTTAAATAAAACCCGCTCTCGCTAAAGCCGGATTCGGTTATCAGTTTTTCCGCCATATAAACAAGCGATGAGCCGCTGCGCTCAAGATAGGAGGGCAACAAAGCCAAGATAACGTATTGGGAAGGCGGGCCGAAGAACAGATTAAACCCACTGGTAAAACTTTTTTCGTAAACGGAAAGGTCGGCAACAAGGTGCTTGCTAAAGCTCATGCCGGTGGTTCCGCTGCTGGTAAAAGTAACGGCAGGAGCAAAGTCACCCGAAACGATAGTATGCGATTTAAAAAAGTCGATGGGTAAAAAAGGTATTTGCAAATAGTGGTCAATCCGGTTCGGGTTGCAGCCAAGATAGTCAACATACTGCCGGTAAACCGCGTTGTGCCCGTATTGATATCTGAAAACCTCAAGCGCCATGTTGTTAAAAGCTTTTTCGTTGTTAACAGAAAGTATTGAATCTATTTTCGGCATACTATTTGAATTAAACCACCGTTTATTTACTTAACTTTGCGCTGTAAAAATGAAACACGTTGCAAAAATACTTTTAATTCCGGTTATTGTTTTGGGTGTCATGCTCTTTTCGTGCCGTAAAATTGAAAAATATCCCATTGAGCCGGTTATTAAGTATGATAATTTTATTTTATTGCTTAACACTCAAACAGGTAAAACCGAGCGGGGAGTTTTGTCAATTTCTTATACCGATGGTGACGGCGACCTTGGGCTAGACCCCGATGACACCCTGCCGCCCTTTGATAAAGGCAGCGACTATTATTACAACATCCTGATTAAATATTTTGAAAAACAAAACGGTACTTTTGTGGAGGTGCCTCTGCTTTCGTGGAATCCCGAAGAGCAAACATACGATACCATCACCTTTAACGGACGCTTTCCAAACCTTACGCCCATTCACGGCAACAAAAACATTAAAGGAATTATTCAGGATACGATGTATGTAAACAACCCCCTATCCGATTTTGACACCATCAAGTTTAAGGTTTCCATTTACGACAGGGCATTACACCTTAGTAATGAGGTGGAAACACCGGAGATTGTGATATTGAAATAGGTGTAAAAAAATTAACAATTTTGTTGGCCTTAGTATGACACAACCAATAACAAAACATGTTTATTTTGCCCGGGAACATGAAAATGCGCCTAATACAAAATACGTATTTTCAGGAGAAATTGCCATTGGGTTAAACAAAGAAGTTTTATTATCAAGTCCGCTTGGCTCATGCGTTGCCGTGATAGCTTTTGAAAAAGAAAAGAAGATTGGGGGCATGGCTCATGTGATGCTTCCGGGTAATGCTCCCGATATTCACACCCAAAACAAAAACCTGTATGCAGATAATGCCATCAATTTTTTAATAAAAAGTTTGAAACAAAAAGGTGCCAGGTTAAAAAATATAAAAGTTTGTATGGTCGGGGGTGCCAACGTTTTGAAAAAAAAGGACGACTTAATTTCAAAAAAATTAATTGACAGCATCATAAAAATTCTTACCGAAAAACAAATTCCCATTATGGCAAGTGCCGTGGGAGGATTTGAAAGGCGTATTGCTATTTTTAACCTATACAAAAAAGAGGTTTTTTATACCGAAGGGGATGCTGACAAGACTTTTTTACATAAATTTGATTAGTTTTTTAAACACTAAATTTATTATTAAGTTATGAAAAACATCCCCCAATCTAAAGAAGAGTTGCTTGCTAAAGTTGAAGAACTACAAAAAGAAATTAATAAAGTTGGGAAGTTACAGAAAGATTTACAGGCTGCCAATCAGCAACTTGCTGCAACCGAACAACAACTCAGAGCAATGAACCAACAGCTGGAAGCCAATAACCAGCAATTAAAAGAAAACCAAATAGAAATTAATAACAACCGAGCGCTGTTAAATGCAACGCTTGAAAGCCCTCAGGGAATGATTGTTTTTGCTCTTGACAGGAATTATCGTTATACCATTTTTACCTCGCTCCATAAAACTGTCATGAAAAAGATTTGGAATGTTGATATAGAAGCGGGAATGAATATGTTAGACGTTATTAAGGATGAAAATGACCGGAAAAAAGCAAAAGTCAATTTTGACAAAGCCTTAAACGGTGAACATCTGGTGCTGGTTGAAGAATACGGAGACCAAAACCTTAACCGTTCTTATTGGGAAAACCGGTACTCTCCCATCTACGATGAAAATAACATGGTTATCGGGGTATCCGTTTTCGTGATTGATATTTCTTCGCGCATAAAAGCAGAAAACGAAATACGATCTGCTAATCAACAGCTTAGTGAAAAAGAAAATAGTTTAAGGGCACTCTTCAATGCCATGACAGACATTGTTTTAGAGTTAGATTATAATGGCAAATACATTACCATTGCCCCCACTTCCACAAAACTTTTGTATAAACCTACATCAGATTTACTTGGTAAAAGTTTACATGAAGTCTTTCCTAAAGATCAGGCAGATACTTTTCTTGCGTTAATAAGAAAATGTTTGGATGAAAATAAATTAGAAAAAATTGAATATACGCTCGTTATAAACAATAAATCTTATTGGTTTGAAGGTACAATAACCCCCAAAAGTAAAAACACAGCCCTGTTTATTGCGCGCGACATAACCGAGCGGAAAAAGTTTGAAAAAGACCTGATAGCGGCAAAAGAAAAAGCCGAAGAGAGTGAAGAAAGATTGTTGACATTTATTAACTCGGTTCCGGATATTATTTGCTATAAAGACGGGGAAGGTAAATGGCTGTTGGCAAACAATGCCGATCTTGACCTGTTTTGTTTAACCGGTGTTGATTATTATAACAAAACCGATACAGAGTTGGCTGAATATACTAATGAAATATATAAAGATGCTTTTTTAAATTGTGTAATAACAGATGAAAAAGCATGGCAGAAAAAAGAAAAATCCAATGAAGTAGAGAAAATAATTACTAAAGATGGCACAGAAAGAACATTTGATATTTTTAAAATTCCAACTTTCTACCCTGATGGCAAACGTAAAGGACTTTCGGTAATAGGGCGTGACATTACAAATCTTAAAGAGATAGAACAATCGTTACTGAAACGTAACCTGGAGTTAATTGCAGCCAAAGAAAAAGCAGAAGAAAGCGATCGCCTAAAATCAGCCTTCTTAGCCAATATGAGTCATGAAATACGTACGCCCATGAACGGAATAATTGGTTTTACTTCTTTACTTGAAGAACCGGACTTTTCGTTGGAAGAAAAATCTGAATTCATTAAAAAAATACAGTTAAGTGGCGAACGAATGCTTAATACAATCAACGATATTGTTGATATTTCAAAGATTGAAGCAGGGCTTGAAGAGTTAAATTATTCAGAGGTTCCCATAAAAAAACTCTGCAATGAATTGTTAAATTTCTTTACCCCTGAAGCATCATCCAAAGGTTTAACCTTAAATTACAAACCTTTTCCCGGCAAAGAAGAATTAACCATTGTAACTGACAACGACAAGCTTTACCGTGTTTTGTCAAATCTTATTAAAAATGCCATTAAATATTCCGATGAGGGAACAATAACTTTTGGGTTCAGGCTTAAAGATAAGTTTATTGAGTTTTTTGTTAAAGATACCGGAATCGGCATTCCAAAAAACCGGCATAAAGCTATTTTCAATCGGTTTGAGCAAGCCGACATATTGGACAAACGGGCTTTACAGGGTTCCGGGTTGGGATTAACTATTTCGAAAGAATATATAGAAATGCTTGGGGGAACCATTGATGTTTTTTCAGAAAAAAATATTGGTTCTGAATTTATCTTTACGCTACCCTTAAGCATTCCGGAAACGACAATAAAAACAAACAAATTAAACAAAAAGCCGGGAGCTAAATATAAAACTAAATTAACCGATAAAGAGATTTTAATTGTTGATGACGAAGATACCAGCATGTTATACCTTAAGACGATATTAAAGAATCAATGTAAAAAAACTCATTTGGCTTACACCGGAAAAGAAGCTATTGAAATATGTAAAAAAAATCCTGACATTGATATTGTGTTAATGGACATGAAGATGCCAAATATGGATGGGTATTCTGCAACACGGGAGATTAGAAAATTCAATAAAAAGCTAATCATCATCGCCCAAACAGCTTACGCAATGAAAGGAGATAAAGAAAAAGCCTTTAAAGCAGGTTGCAATGAGTATATCTCAAAACCTATAAATAGAGTAAAACTATTTGATATTTTAAAAAAGTACAGTTAATTGATTCTTATACTACAATCCGGAAGAGGGCTAATTCCTATTTTGATGTGAAAAGGGTTTTATCAACCCAAATAAAACATTACTTATTTTTACAGAATATTTCACTGAAGATGAAAACACAAAAACAATTAGTCCCGTAGGGACTTTTTGTCTCTTATGATATTTTTCTAGAAATACCTGCCTTGCCGGCAGGCAGGTTTTGTCCCTACGGGACATCTATATAAATAATCTATCACATCAAAATAGGAATTAGCCCGGAAGAGCTTACATCGCTCATCATGACGAATAGAATGAGCATGCCTGCATTTACACGGAAGGGCGTAGTGTGGCATCACCCCTCTTCTTCCGGTTTAATAATGATACCGAGATTCTTTTTACCATCAATTTTAGCGGTTACAGGCGTATTAAATCGTACGTGGCGGATGTATTGGTTTTCGAAAACCGCAGGCTGACGGTTTAAAAACCCAATGTCATAAATTCCGTCGCCAATAAACGGGTTAATGGTAAAGTAAGCCACTCTGAAGGAGGTGAGGTTTTGAAAAAAGTGGGTCCCTTGGCTGGGGTCGATTCGATAGTCGTCCAACCCCGATTCAACAATAACCCTTGCTGCTGAAATGTGTGGCCATTTAACCGGAATGCCAAGCCACGGGTCGCTGGATCCCCATCTGCCCGGGCCGATAAGAATATAGTTTTTGCCTTCGTTTATAAATTGCGTATTTATTTCGGCTATCAGCGGAACAATATCTTTGTTGTTGGAGGGATTAAAATTTTCGGGTTTAACATAAACCACATCGTAAATATTATCCACAACGCCGTTACCCAATGCCTTTTCCGACAAAATAAGCAGCTCCTCACTGTTAACCTCATCCTTGCAAATGTTTACACTTTCATCTCTTGAAGCAATGGGGCGTATTTGCAACAGGTTGAACACTTTTTTGCCTCCCCTGCGTTCGTTTAAATCCACAACAAACTCAATTTCAACAGGTTTACCCATTTCCTGTTCGCCGAGCTGCAAAACCTTTTGCAAAATGTCGGCCAAAGGAAATCTGTTGTGTTTTAAAATTCCGGCAAAGGTGGCCAGCTTTTTGCCTTCGTAATTAAAGCCGTCGCGAAGCATATGATTGTGAAAATCGTATGACGAGGCTACCTCTTTAATTGATTTATCCTTTTCAGCCCGTTTTAACGGAAACTTAATAAGGTTTATGGCATCGTTGGGACTAATGGTAAACGACTCCGGTTTTAAATCCAACGCATAAAAGTATTTTTGAGTCTCCTTTAGTGCCATATCGGGATTTGCCGTTTGAAGTACTTTTTTGGGGTATTTGGGTGAAAATCGCAACGAGAGGCCTCCGTCAACAATATATTTTCCCAGCCCCACAGCAATATTGGCAATGCCCTCTTCCGATTTTTCAGGTTCAACGGGGTAAAAATTGATGGAGCGGGCCACACCCGAAAAGGTAGGGTAATAAACGTCGTTGTACTGTTTGCCTGCCACTTCCTGAATTACAATGGCCATTTTTTCCTCATCAATAACATTGGAGGTAGCCTCCATATAGGCCTTGCTGTCCTTATAAAATGCCGATGCATACACTCCTTTGATGGCCTTCCGAACCATTTCGTTGGTTATGGTGAGATTGTTTTTAATTAACGGAACCATGTAAGTGTTATAAATACCCGCAAAAGGCTGATAATGTGAATCTTCAAGCAGACTTGAAGAACGTATTGCCAGCGGTTTATCTGACAGGTTAATGATGGTTTCCAGATCGTCGGATACTGTTTCGGGAAGCGGTGCATTTACAAAAGCGTTTAAAATTTCTTCATCGGAAAACCGGTCGGAGAGTGCTATTTTATAGAGTTGATTGGTCTCCATAAATTCATCAAAAATATCGGTTCCGATAACTACCGTTCGCGGAATGGTAATCTCCACATTTTCAAACAGGTTGTACAACCGGTTTCGCTTGATAAGGGTATCCAAAAAAGCAAGCCCGCGGGCTTTGCCTCCAATGGAGCCTTCACCCACACGGGTAAGCATAAAATACTCATCAAAATTTTCGCGCTGAAACTGTGTAATTACTCCACGGGCTTTGGCAATTCTGAAATTGGAAATGGCTTCAAAAATAAACTGTTTTACCTCGTTACAATCGTTAAAGTCTTCGGGTTTAAACTCCTGAAACAGTTGTGCCAAAGGAAACAATGCTCTGGCACGCAACCATTTGGACAGGTGATTTCGCTGAATATGATATCGAAGGGAATCTTCGGGAACACTAAATATTTTATCCATCAAATCCTTCAGGTTTTTGGCTCTCATCACCTCTTTACCGCTTTTAGGGTCAACAAAAATAAAGCTTCCAAAAGCAAAGTAGTTTTTAATAAAGTCGCGCAGTTCGTAGGTAAGGCTCTGCGAATGCTTATAAATAAAACCGGCTTTCAGCTGTTTTGCCTTTTCACGGTTGCTGCTATCGCTCGACTGTAACAAAAGGGGCATGTATTTGTTATCCTTTTTTATTTTCCTCACCAGCCTGAAACCGGCTTCCGAATCTTTAACCCTGCGCCGTTTATAGGAAATATCTGAAATAACACCGAGTAAATTATTTTTATACCTGTCGTACAATTCAACCGCCTCTTCATAGGTGGTTGCCAGTAATATTTTAGGCCTTCCGCGCATCCGTAACATTTTTTGATGCTCGTTAAGCCCTTCGGACATAAAAGATTTCGACTGCTTAAAAATAATTTTATAAATGATGGGCAGATAACTTGAGTAAAAACGGACACTGTCCTCAACCAGTAAAATGGTTTGTACTCCCACATCGCCAACATCCTGCTCCACATTCATTTTATCCTCAATTAACTTAATGATGGCCAGCAGAATATCAGCATTTCCAAGCCAGCTGAAAATATAATCAACTGCAGCAAACTGGTTGGTAAGTTCAAATTTAATACGTACTTCACGCGAAAAGGGCGTAAGCACCACAATTGGAATGTGTTCGTATTGATGCTTTATTTCGTTGGATAAATCGAAGGTTACTTTTTCGTCGGCACTAAGCATGATGATTACCAAATCGATGTTAACCGAGTCAAGTTTTTGGAATACCTGCTCTTTGGAAGTTGCTTTAATAAACTCGGGCGGATAACGCAGGTTGAGCGACATGTACTCATTAAAAATCTGCTCATCAATGCGGCCATCCTCTTCGAGAATAAAAGCGTCATACACACTTGATATAAGCAATACATGATAAATGCGATGCAACATAAGACTGGTAAAGCGCGTGTCTTCAAATAGATACGATTGCGAAAGGATGTCGCGTTTGGTTGAAATCATGGCCATCAATTTAAGTACTCAACAAAGGTAATCTTTCTTTGATTTAGCCGAAACAGATTCCAATGCAAAATTTTTCGAGAGAATCAGTATGCTATTCTTAATGGTACACTGATTGGACTGATTGAACTGATTTTTATGATAAGAGAAGTAATCAGTCAAATCAAAATAGACATAATAATCAGTGAACTATTCTATTATACCGGATTTTCACCAAAAATGGTTTGCATAATTACAGGAAGAAATTTTAAAACTCCATGGAAACTTTTAAATTAAACAACCTCGGTGTGAGGTAATTGGGAATGGCATTTTGCCGGTTGTAAATATCTTTTACCCAAATATAGGAAACTGTGTTGTACACACCAAAAAGGTTAAAAATATCGAGGCTCACCCAAAACGATTTAACAAAACTGTTTGGATGCCGCAGCGTATAACGCGTATTGTCGCCTGCAATCTGCTTTGAAAATCCAAGGTCAACACGCCTGTAATCGGGCATGCGTAAAGTTTGCTGGTAGCGTTGGGTACCGGGAGCGCCAAAAGGCATCCCTGTTCCGTAAATTAATTTAAGGTGTACTTTCCAGGTAGGATAGTTGGGTATGTAATCCTGAAAAAAGATGGTAAAGGTTACGCGCCTGTCGGAAGGCCGGGGAATAAAACCCGGCTCTACCTTAACACTGTCGGCATTGGCAAGTCCCAAACCAACACCGGTGCCAATCAGCGAATCGTTTTCGTTAAAATAGTTGTAGTAGTAATCGCCTTCAACATCTTCGGCGGTTTTCATTATCGAAAGGCTGGCCCAGCTGTCAACACCCTTAACAAACTCACCGTTCAGCCTAAAATCGATGCCGGCAGCATATCCGTTGGCAATTTGGTTGGCATAATAGCGTATCCTTACATTGTCAACCATATAAGGTATCAGGTTGTTCAGTTTTTTATAATAAAGTTCCGATGTAAAAATAAACGGCCTGTCCCACACCTTAAACTGGTAATCGCTGCCCAAAATAAAATGGATGGCGCGTTGCGATTTTACCTGTGTATTGAGCGTTCCGTCCATATCTCTCATCTCGCGATAGAAAGGAGGTTGATAATAAATTCCGGTGGCAAAACGCAACACAAAATTCGGGTTTTTATACGGTTTATACGAAAAGTTCAGTCGGGGGCTAATATTTACATCGTTGTTAATATCGCTGTAATAGCCTCTTACCCCTCCCTTTAGCGTAATCATATCGTTGTTTTTCAACCTGAATTTCCAACTGTCGGCCACAAATACAGCATAGCGATTAATGGTAAGGTTGTGCTGTCCCCTCATAAAATAGTCGAGTACCAGCTGAGGTTTTTGCGGATTTGGATTTCCGGGAGATGCAGGCGGATTGGGCAGGGAATAGCCTGCCGAGTCAATCATTTGCCACTCACGGGTACGGTCGTCAACAATTTGATGCTGATAGCGTACTCCCCAACTCAGGTTATGCTTATCGAAAATACGCGTACCCTTATGCTCAAGCACAAAAACGGTGGCATTAAAGCGGTTACGGGCATGTTCGAGGTAGGTACCCACGCCGAGACTTTGGGTTACTTCATCAAAATCTTCGCTACCGGGATTGTTATCCAGCAGCCCTATCCAATATTGCCCCTGCACATCGTAGGTTTCGGTTTCGTTGGTGTTAAATGCCGATGCAATTAATTTCAGATGCACTGTGTTATTGGGATGAAAAGCCAGCGTAAGCCCTCCCTGAGCAACCTTGTAGTTATCCACTTCCTGCCCGTCAAAATAAACCTTAAAGCGCATGGCTTGTTTAAACGTGCCGTAGTCGGTTACCCTGTCGGTTGGAATAAGATTGTATTTGTTACCGGAATAGTAGCCTAAAAACGAAAGCGACCACTTGCGGTTAAATTTATACTCAAACAACGATTGAACATCAAAAAAGTTGGGTTTATAGTTCCCTTTGGTATCGAGGCTGTTAACAAGGTACGAATTGGTTTTGTACCTCACACCCACGAGGTAAGTAAACCTGTTTTTTATGTTATCGCGAACCGAAAACTCTGCGCCAAGAAGGCTGGCAGAAAAGGTGCCGCCAAATTCCACGGGCTTTTTATAGTGCACATCCAGTACCGACGACATTTTATCGCCATACTGAGCACCAAAGCCACCGGCAGAAAACAGAATGGATGAAACCATGGCCGGATTAATAAAGCTCAGCCCTTCCTGCTGTCCCGAGTTTACCAAAAAGGGGCGATAAACCTCAATATCGTTTACATACACCAGATTTTCATCAAAATTACCACCCCGCACCGAGTATTGCGAGCTCATTTCGCTGGTGGTGGAAACGCCCGGCAGGGTTTGAATGATGCTTTCCACACTTTCGTTTACCGAAGGGGCAATACGTGTATTTTTCGGATTAAGCCTTACCAATCCTTCGGTACGAAGTTTTTCGTCTTTAATTTCCAATCCCGGCAGGGTTGTGGTGGAGCTTTTAAGGTTGACGGTTATGGTTTTTACCTCTCCTTGTTTAAGTTGCAGCGGCACCTCTTCGCGAGCAAGGCCAATGTACGAAACCGCAACAACAATTTTTTTTCCGGCAGGCACTTCCAGGGTGAAAAGTCCTTTTCGGTTTGAGGTTGTACCGCCGGGTTGACCCTTAATGGCAATGTTGGCCAACTC
>WGDP01000271.1 GCA_015493215.1 Bacteroidales bacterium
CTCTATGTTAACTTTTGATACTATTATTAACGAATTATTAAAACAATTTACAATTAATAAAAAGTTGTTACTTGTACAAAAAAACCTCCAAAAACTCTCATTTTTGCCATTTTTTAGCTTTATAAACTGATATAATGTAAAATACGCTATCTAAGCAATAATTTACTTTAACTTCGGAAGGCCAAATTTGGCAAAAACCTACACTTTAGTGTAGTATAAAAACTACACTGTTCCTACCTTGTTTTGTACTTTTTATTAATTTAATTTTACCCCGCAGTTATTGCAATATTTGTTAATAAAAGATTAATCTTATGAAAAACGGCAAAAATAAGTTCATATAAAAAGCCACCCGGGGGTCAATCTTTTTTTAATAAAAAGGAAATTCCCGACCCGGGTGGTGTAAGTAGCTTTGCTACTCTAGCATTTGCAAAGTTACAAAAATGGGAATATCAAACAAAATAATCTCAATTTGGGACAAGTAGCTTGTCCCGAATAATTTGTAACTAATATTTTTTAATTATGAAAACTAATTTTTTCAGAACCCTTTTATTTGTGCTTTTTGCCATTGTAATAATTAATCAGGCAAAAGCAACAGTTTATACAGTAGGAGATGATACTTTGTACTATTTTAATAATAGTTATCATTTTATTGGAAATAACGATACAGTATTGGTTGACACCAAAGTCATTACTGTAAACTTTTATGATACTGTAAGTTCTTCAAGACAAACAGACTTTTTAAACACCTATAGTTTGTCATTTATAAGAACAACAGCATATGGCAACACGCAATATTTAATGCCCGAAAACCATAATTTCGTTGATTTGTGTGATTCTATTGAAAATGATTCACGTGTTGAAAAATTAATTATCCATTTTTACATGGATTTTTATGGTTTTGAACCTAATGATAGTTATTATTCTGATCAATGGTATTTAAACAATATCAAAGTGCACTCAACTAACGATTATGGAGCTTGGGATATTACCTTAGGAAAAAAAGATGTTATTGTTGCTGTTTTAGATGCCGGTCTGCAATGGGATAATTCGGAATTTGGCCCTGTAGATGAAAATATTGACATGATAGCACATAACCAAAATGAAGATGAATGGACCTATTGGGACAACCCTTCAAGTGGGAACGGTAATGATGATGATGCCAATGGGCTTGTTGATGATTTAAAAGGATGGGACTTCTTCAACGTTACGCAAGATAACAATAATGTTAATTATTATGGAGAAGATAATGATACACGACCAAATCATTCTTTGTTTTGGCATGGTACAGCTGTTTCAGGTGTTATTGCTGCTAAAACAAACAACGATAATGATATTGCAGGAATTGCCGGCGGTAATATTGATAATACGAAATCCGGAATTAAACTTTTGCCAATTAAAATAGGTGATTTAGTCTATTTTGGTTATCCAACATACGGTTTAAAAGAGATTGTTTCAACAGCAAGCGTTGAAGCTGCAATAGTATATGCTGTTGACCAAGGTGCTAAAGTTATTAATATGTCATTTGGCTGTGGTTATGACCCTAAAGAAAACTTGACCAGTGAAGTCGAATATGCTTATAATGCAGGCGTAACACTTGTTGCTGCTGCTGGTAATGATTATACGTATCCTTATGATTATATTAGCTATCCCGCTTCAATGGACAAAGTTATTGCCGTTGGGGCAACCGACTTTAATGATAATCGGGAACCCTATTCACAAATTGGGCAGGAAATGGAAATTGCTGCACCTGGTGGTGACGATAATACAGTTAATAACCCACATCAAATAACCGTACTTACCAATAATAGCACAACTTCAAGTTGGGGTACTTCACTTTCAGCACCAATGGTTACCGCTACTGTTGGTTTAATGCTTTCTGTAAATCCCTACTTACCCAATGACGGCAATGAGTCTGTCAGAAGCATTCTCCACGAAACCGCTGATAAAACAGGTACCGACCTTTACACAAACGGATGGAATAAATATCTTGGTTACGGACGACTTAACACTTACGAGGCTGTTTGTAAAGCAATCGACTATAAACCAAATGTTACTGTTAGCGAAGATGCTGTTTGGAACGACAGATTTATTTCGCAAAAAGACCTTATTATTGAATCGGGAACACATCTTACTATTAAAGGGGAAGTTTTTATGGGTAACAATGCCCGTATAATTGTACAACCGGGAGCCGTTTTAACCATTGATGGCGGAACAGTGTCAAATATTCCGTTTTGCGGAAAAGAAAACGAAAGATGGGGAGCCATTGAAGTAAGGGGAAACCATAATGATAACCAGTTTGAATATGCCGGACACCCGTTAGCTCAGGGAAAACTAATCTTGAAAAATGCTACCATCGAAAACGCTAATGTAGCAGTAAGAACTTTTCAGTATGAAGATTTCTCAAAAGCAGGTGGCATAGTTTACGCTTCCAATACTACTTTTAAAAATAACTTAAGGGCGTTGTCAATTTGGCCTTATAAAAATATTAAAAACGGTGTTGAGTACAAATATAAGGCGGGTTTCTCGAATTGTACCTTTATAAATGATGCAACTGCTATTAACGATCCTGTTTTTAATGCTCCACAGGTTGTGCTTTGGGGAGTTAAAGGTATTGTTTTTAACGAATGTACCTTTGAAAATGACGCGCTGGAAACTCTTAACCACTACCCTTCCGGAGAAGCTATTGAAGCCGTGAATGCCGGTTTTAGTATTAATACCTATTGCGTGGATGAACCTGAATTTCCATGCCCCAATAACAACGCTTTTTCAACCACTGTATTTAAAGGATTTAAAAAAGCTATTTTTGCCGTTAATACTAATAATGTTTTATACCCCATATCGGTAATAAACAGTGACTTTTCCAACAACGGTTTTGGTATCTATTTCAGCAGTATTAAAGCACCAACCATCGTTAATAACACCTTTGAATTGGGCGTTTACAGCGATTGTGGCAATAAACAGGGCGAAGGCATTTACCTCGACAATTCGTATGCTTTTGCCATTGAAGGCAACCATTTTACCTTGCCTCAGGATGCACCGCCGGCTCATTACATCGGTATTCGTACCATTAATACCAACAATTCTTCCGCCCAGATATATAAAAACTACTTCGACCACATGATTGAAGCAAACAGAGCCGAAGGGAAAAACTGGAACATTGATCCAACTCATGGCCTTGCCTATTTCTGTAACCAAAATCAAAACAACAGTTGGGATTTTACGGTAGAAAAATCGAGCACTCAATTTAATGATATTCAAATTAATCAGGGTTTTAAGGACAATCCTGCCGGCAACACTTTTACACCCAATGCCACAAAACAGTTTTACAACAACGGTGATCATGTAATCAACTATTATTACGATGACGGCAACACACAACAAACCCCCGATATAAATTTACTGTACAGGGTTGATCGTGTTTCGTTGCAGCTATCTAACACCTGCCCGTCACATTATACAAATGGCGGCGATATTCAACTTAGTGCATCGGCTTATCAGCAACGCGAATCCGATTACAACAACGCTTCGGCTTCGTATAACAGTGCTTCGTCCAATTATGATGCGGCGCCCGATTCAGCAACCCAAAGCTACTGGGCCGATAAAATGTCGTATTATAACCTGCAAAAAGCACGTGCAGCTTACGACATCATTCGCAGCGATATGGCCGACACCATCACCCATCCCAATCGTTTTAAAACATGGATGGAAAAGTTAGACACTTACACTTCGGCTGAAGCCATGGTTGACTACTACCTGGAACAGGGCGATTATACTACCGCACTTAACAAGGTGGATTCGTTACCCTACCGGTTTGCTTTTACCGCTTACGACAGCGTGGAGTACCCCATGTATAAAGATTTTAAGCACATGCAGGAAGCCTGGTTAAACGATGGCAGAACCGTTTTTGATTTAACAACTTCCGAAATTAACAGCCTTATTGTCATTGCCGACAGCAGCAAGGGTACGGCTGGTGCACAGGCACGTGGCATTCTTTTGTTTGCTTACAATTCGTTGTACTCTTTTACCCCTTGTGCCGGAATGCCGGGCAGCTCGGTTAAATCGGCCGAAGTATCCGGCAACATACCTGTTCAAAACAATGGATTAACTGTTGTTGCCATGCCCAACCCGACACGCAACAACGTTACTTTCCGATATACCCTGCCCGATAAAACGGAAACAGCACGGTTAAACCTGTACAACACAA
>WGDP01000272.1 GCA_015493215.1 Bacteroidales bacterium
GGTGGCTATTGCGGCAGGGTCCACCTCTTCCCATTCCGAACAGAGAAGTTAAGCCTGCCAGCGCCGATGATACTGCTATACCAAGTGGGAAAGTAGGTCGCCGCCAACTTTTTATAAAAGCCTTCATGGAAACATGAAGGCTTTTTTTATGGGCATAACCGAAAATAAAATTCAAATTGATACTAATGCCTTTGCTGTTAACGAAATAACTGTCTATAAAATTGATTTTTTTTAAAATAAAAAATACATTTGCGCCTTATACCATTCTATCCACTTTGAAAACAATATAAATGTGTTCTTCCGGACAGTATAATAAGACGATAATTACGACATGTATTTCTTTTATCAAATAATTAAAAACTAAACGATTATGAAATCAAAACTATTTTTTATCAGTTTACTTTTTTTAGTTTCAAATGCTTTTGCGCAGGTAGCAGTCAACACCGATGGCTCAACAGCCGACCCCTCTGCCATGTTGGATGTAAAATCAAATACGGCCGGAATTCTTATCCCCCGTATGACAGCTGCACAACGTGATGCCATTAGTAATCCCGTTCCGGGGCTAATGGTGTTTGTTACCACCGACAGCACCTTTTATTTTTATAAAAATTCAGGCTGGCAAAAGGTGGGTAACGGTGCTTCGTACTGGCATACCGGTAACAGTTCGGTTTTTACCGATTCCCTTGTGGGTATTGGAACTAATAGCCCTGCTGCTCGTTTAGAAATCAATAGTATTGATGCCAATTCTAATACTTTAGTAATAAACACTACTGGTAATGATAATGCTGTGTATCATGGAATATATAATACAATGGCAGGAACAGGCACGGGTACAAAAACTTGTAATTATAATTTTATTCATGAAACTACCGGTGGCACTCATATTGGTACTTACAACGAAGTGCGAGGCTCATCAAACTACGCCGGTTATTTTCTTGGCAGATTCTATGTAAGTGATATGGTCGGTTTTGGAACCGATAGTCCTACCGCAAGTCTTGAAATATCAAATAGCAGTAATGATACAACCTTAAAATTAACTTGTTCTAACAACGACAATGGTAGTCATTATGGATTATTGAATAAAATGGCAGGTACAGGGTCAGGCTGGAAATTAGGTGTATTTAATTATACAACCCCTACTACCGGTGGTTCTCAATTTGGTGTTTACAATGTTTTGAAAGGTACCGCTACAGGAAATAAATGTGGAGTATATAATTATACATCACCTACTTCCGGAGGTTGGCAATATGGTGTTTATAATGACTTGAATGGCTCAGGCACAAGCTCTAAATATGGTGTTTATAATTCCATTCCTGATACAGCCGGTGGCACGCATTATGGTACATATAACGATGTGCAGGGATCATCAAATTATGCAGGATATTTTCTCGGCAGATTGTACGCAAGTGATAAAGTGGGCTTTGGAACCGATAGTCCTACTGCAAGTCTTGAAATATCAAACAGCAGTAATGATACAACCATTAAAAATGTTACTGTCAACAACGATAGCGATGATCATTACGGTATGTATAACAGTTTAACATCTTCTGGATCAGGCGAACAATATGGAATATATAATGAATTGAATCTTTCAGGATTGGTATACTGGGGAACAGGCACGGTCAGAGGAATATATACTAATATTAATGATAATGGAACAGGAACTAGAAACATAACATTGGAAAAAGCTTACCTTACAGGACTCGGGGATGGCACAAACATGGGGTTAGATCTACAAATTTCAAATACCGGAGACGGAACTCATCAGGGAATAAATGTAACGTTGAATGGTAGCGGAACAGGTAACAAAACAGGAGTCGGTATTTCAATACCAACTACTGCCGGCGGTACACATTATGGTGTTTGGAGTGAGGCTGAAGGTTCGTCAAACTATGCCGGTTATTTTCTTGGAAGATTGTATGCAAGTGATAAAGTGGGATTTGGAACCGCAAGTCCTGTTGCAAGTGTGGAAATCTCCAACAGTGCCAATGATACTGCCTTAATGGTTAGTTCAACAAATAGTAACAGCGATAATCATTATGGTATTCTGAATTTCATGTCAAATTCGGGAACAGGCCAACAGTATGGGATTTTTAATAGATTATTTCTTTCTGGCACAACTACTAATTCTGTTAATGTTTCTGAAAATTATGTTGAAGATTTTACTACTTCAAATAAAGACATAACCACAGTTCATAATGTTATTCTTGGTTCAGCATCTGGTTATCAATATGGGATATATCAACAGATATCAAACTCAGGAAATGGTACGCATTATGGATTGTATAATGATCTGGATGGTGCCGGCTCAGGCACTAAATATGGATTATATAATTTTACATCATCGAGTACTGGAGGAAAGCAATACGGTGTTTATAGTTCTTTGAATGGCTCTGGCACAAACCCAAAATACGGTGTTTACAATAACATTCCTTCTTCTGCCGGCGGCACCCATTATGGTACTTATAACGATGTGCAAGGCTCATCAAACTATGCCGGTTATTTTATTGGCAGGATGTATGTGAGCGATAAGGTGGGCTTTGGTACCACAAGCCCCAACGAATTGCTTGAAGTTGCCGGTAGTTCAGGCGGCCAAGGCAGAATGGTAGTTAGTGATGGTGGTGGCTCCAACAGATATGGTTTGTTGTTGGTTTCGCCCAACTCAACCACAAACGGGAGGATAGAGACTTATTTATATGGTGCTGAAGAAGGAAAAACACTGGAGGTAAATACAGTTGGAGGAGGAGCCACTAAGTTTGGAGGGGATGTGTTACCTAAAAACAATAATTTTTGCTTACTCGGCACATCATTAAAGGCCTGGTTGTCTGTATATGCTTATCACTATTTCACCATGACACTTACCTCTTTTGCCGGCAGAAATGTCAGTAAAGATATCCTCCGTTTTCCTCCAAAATCCGCAGGAAGAGCAGCTGACGGTGAGGAAAAACTGAATATATCCTCATTGCCTGCTGTTTTGACCGATAAAAACGGAGTGCTACTTGGTAAAATGACCTCTTACAACTATCAGGCAAATTATGAACAAGAAGTGGAAATAAAAGCTTTGAAAGAAAATGTTGCGCAGCAAAAACAAGAAATTAACAACCTTAAAAAGATGGTGGAAGAGCAAAAAGAGATGATAAGCCTATTACTTGGCCAACAAAAAAAATAAATCAAAGGTAGGAATTTGGTTTCGGGTGCCCATCTTTTATATAAAGGTGGGCACTTTTTTTCTTTAACTGAATATGAATTGGCATCTATTTACACTGTTTTGTTGTCTCTTTTTTTAAGAAGCCGTTAGTTTTTTTATGGTTGCTCAATTATTTATTTATTTTTGAATTTTTATGCGAGATGTAACATACCTTGCTTGAGGATTTTGTGTTTGTGCAAAAATAGATGACATTGCATTTTATGGTGCCTTTTATGTGGTGGTATTTTTTATAAAAAAATTATTTTCACTTCAAGAAAAAGCTGTAACTTGTGCCTTCTAAATTTTTGAATTTAATTTATAAAACCGATAGTATGAAAAAAAGATTTTTACCCTTTACCTTTTTTTTGAGTTTAGCCGCTTTAGCCTTTGTTTTTACCGCTTTCAGGCCTGTTAATGGTTCTGATAATAATGTGGTTAGCAAAACTAAAAATGCGCAGTCAGTTATCAAATCCGATGGCTATCTTCAGCTGTTACGTAACAACCAGAAAACAGGATTGCTAAATCCTCAGGCAGTATTTAAAGCAAAAGAGGAAGCCAATGCACTCAGAAATCTTAAATCAACTCAGGAAATTGACTGGGAAATTATGGGGCCTGACAATGCAGGTGGCCGAACACGTGCCATTATTTATGATAATCAGGACGCCTCCGGAAATACAATTTATGCAGGAGCCGTTACAGGTGGCCTTTGGAAATCGACCGACAACGGCATAACATGGACAAAGATTAATACGGCCAACCAAAACCTGTTTGTTTCCTGTATTACGCAAGCCGACGATGGAACTATTTATGTGGGTACGGGCGAGTCTTACAGGTCGAACATCTTTACTCAACTGGGTCAGCTTGGCTATTCCACGGGTCTTATGGGATCGGGAATATATAAGTCGTCAGATGGCGATAATTTTGAATTAATTGCTTCAACTCAACCACAGGCAAATACTCCTTCTCTCGACTGGGCTTTTGTTAATGGTGTTCAGATAGATGGAAACGGACGGATTTATGCTGCTACCAATACCGGCTTAAAATATTCGGATGATAATGGCACTTCATGGCAGGTTGCCATGGATACTGCCGGTAACCAATTGGTTCAGAACTGTTACGATGTTAAAGTAGCCGGAACATTTGTTGTTGCCGCTGTTGATAATCAGTGTTTTACCTCCACAGGCGATGCCAACGGTTTTATAAACCACTCCACAGGTGAAGCCAACCAGTTGCCAACCAATGCCAAAGTAACCAGAATTGTGTTTGCCATTGCTCCTTCTGATAACAACGTTGTATATGCCAGCCTGATTAATGAAAACGGTTACTCAAAAGGAGTTTATCAGTCGCAGGATGCCGGCGAAACATGGGATGTTGTTTTACCCGAAACAAATTCAGTACTGATCTTTTTTGGCGCAGGAGAATTTTTTAATGCGTTGACTGTTTTTCCTGACAATCCAAACAAAGTATTATTGGGAGGTTACGATTTATGGGTTGGATATAAAACCGATAGTAAAGGGCTGTTTTTCTGGGAAGAGAAATCCAGAACCTTTGAAATTCCCAACGACCCCAATTCAAATGTTTTGGCGGCAGGTAATCATGCCTACGCTTTTCGTCCCGGTCATCCTTCACAATTTATGATAGGAACCAATGGCGGTATTTATAAAGCAAATATACAGGGGGATGTGTTTACATGCCAACCCGCTAACCGTAAATATTATACCACTCAATTTTATCGCGCTGCCGCTTCAGGAATTGAAAATTATACAATTGGGGGTACACAGAGTAATGGCGTACTTATGATGACCGGCGAAACAAACTCCCCGGGTTATTCTACTCAAGTCTTTTTTCCCAATACTTTTGGAGGGGATGCCGCTGTTTCGCTGATTAACCCTGACGTGATTGTTTATGAAGGAATCGGTGGCAGAGTTTTTCGTTCGGAAGACAAAGGAAATACGGTTTCCGCTCAGTTTTTGACATCAGGTATTGAGAACCCAAATGGTTACATTACACCGGTTGCCCTTTGGGAAAGTTTTAACAACGAAAACAGCCGCGATTCGGTTTGGTTTTATGCTCACGAAGACATTGCCGCAGGATCAACCATTACAGTCAGAAGCAGTAATAGCGGATATCCTTTTGAATATACGTTGCCCGAAGGAACCGGCTTACAGGATGGCGATTCAATTGAGGTTCTCGACCCCATAGCCTCACGCCTCTTTATTGCAGTGGATGGCGCCGTATTTATGACCAAAGAGTTACATAACTTTGCCAAAACCCCCGAATGGTTTGAAATTGCTAACGGTTCAGTGGGATTTTCAGGATTACCCAATGCCATTGCTTATTCAGCCGATGGAAACCATTTATGGGTTGGTACAACCGATGGAAAAATTTACCGGATATCAAACCTGGCACTTGCTTACAATAAAGCGCTTGCCGATGTTAACGAACCTACTTCAATAGTGGCCAATTCGATGTTTCAAATTAACAATCCCGAAACCGGAAATCCCATCGATCAGGCAGTAACTTCTATTTCTGTCGATCCGCAGGATCCAACCAGAGTTGTGGTAACATTTGGCAACTTCGACAATTCAAACTATGTATTCTTTACCGATAATGCCCTTGACGGTGCCCCTTCGTTTATATCTAAACAAGGTAACCTTCCGGCAATGCCTGTTTATTCTTCCGTAATCGAAATGAGTGATGGTAACACGGTAATTATTGGTACCGAAAACGGTGTGTTTGTTACCAATAATATTTCTGCTGCCAATCCAAACTGGATTGCCAATAACGACGCTATGGGAAGTGTTCCTGTTTTTGATTTGAGGCAGCAAAATGTAGCTCAAAAATCGGTTACCCTTACAGTGGTTGCCGGCCTTGACACTTCTGATATTGTTTATCCGGGAGCAACCAATTACGGAATTATTTACGGTGCAACCTTTGGAAGGGGTATCTTTAAAACCAGTACCTATCGTAAACCTGTTGGAATTGGTGAGATTTATACCGATCAGGGTGTATCCGGAAAAAGCACTTTGAAAGTGTATCCCAACCCTGTTGTAAATACGGTTTATTTTAAACTTGATAATTACAGTACCTCAACCATGGAGGTTGACATTTACAACCTGAACGGAATGCAGGTTCAAACCGCTAAAATTTCTGAACGTTCAGGCAATGGTAAAGGAAGTGTGGATGTGTCCGGCTTGTCTGTTGGTACATACATTATTAAGGTGAGAAGCGGGAAAGTTACTGCCACTCAAAAGTTTGTTAAATTATAGTAGTTTCAATTATAGAAAATCCTTTTTGATATGAAAAATATTTATTTAGTCGTTTTATCATTACTGCTTTCCACATCTGTTTTGTTTGGACAAAGCAGGGTGTATGCTCCCGAACTTCAAACCCCCGAAAACGGAGCTGTTGGTCAAATGCCGCAAGTGATGCTTAACTGGTATGCCGTTACAGGTGTTGGAATGAACATACAGTACGAAGTTCAGCTGGCAACCGATGATGCTTTTACTAATCCGGTTGAGTTTCCATTGGTGAGCGTTACAGCACTGGACGCTGCTAACCTTATGTTTGGCAACACCTACTATTGGCATGTAAGAGCACATGATGGCGATGAAGTTTCCGACTGGTCAGAAACCTGGTCGTTTTCAGTTCTTACTACCGTATCGGTAACCGCTCCCTCTGACGGTAGTATTGTTAATCCTCAGGTAGATATCGTGTGGGATTCGGTAACAGGCGTTGATTTTTATCAAATATTAGTAGATACGCTCTTCTCATGGAAACATGAGTTTACCGGTATTTCCGATGACATTAACGCAACTTTTGTAATTGATGCCAATAATTATGGCGGCGTTGGCGATGGCGGACTTATTTTTTACTACGATGGACAATGGAATATTGCCGAGTCGGGAACAACCAAAGATCTATTGGCCGTTTACTTTGTTGATGCCAACAATGGTTGGGCAGTAGGAAAAACCGGTACCGTATTGCATTTTGACGGAAGCACCTGGTCAACAGTTGATATTGGCGCCACTAAAGATTTAAGGGGTGTTTACTTTGCCGACGCTAACAACGGATGGGTTGTTGGTAAAAGCGGTGTAATTTACTATTTCAATGGAACCGACTGGACAGAGCAAACCTCTGGAACAACCAAAGATTTGAATGCCGTATGGGCTGTTTCTCCTACCGATGTATGGGCAGGTGGAAAATCGGGAACGATGGCTCATTTTGATGGTAGCGCATGGAGCGTTGACACGCCCGGTACCAAAGATTTTATGGGCTTATGGTTTAATGCAGCCAATGACGGTTGGGCCATTCAAAAAAGCGCAGGACTCATTTCGCATTACGATGGTTCAACCTGGACCGAAGAAAGCACGGGAGTTTCAAAAGTATTTTTTGGCATTGCTTTTAATGGCTCAACAGGATATATTGTTGGTCAAACAGGTACCCTTTTGGAGTATAATAACGGCCAGTGGAATCAGACTACTTCGGGTACAAAAAAGAATATTAATGGTATTTGGTTTGCCGACGGTGCCGGGCTGTATGCCGGCGATTGTGGTATTGCTTTTACCTATGTTGGAGGCGCCGGTTTTGATAGCCCTTACGCTACAACCTACAATATTCCCGGTTCCGAATCATCTTTTTCAATGCATAATCTTTTCTTTGGAAGCACCTATTATTATAAAATGAGAATGGGCCATAGTGCAGATACTTCATCATGGACATCACCCCTTTCATTTCAGGTGCAGCGTTCACCCGAACTAAAAAACCCTGCTGATGGAGCTTCCAATATTGCACTCGAAGTAAAACTGGATTGGAAAGATTTTGACGGGATTCAAAAATTTAATGTGCAAATTGCTGACAACCCTGAATTTGATAATGCGTTTACTTATTATTCGGATAGCAGCTTTTTTGATATGCTGGGATTGAGCTTTGGTACAACCTATTATTGGAGAGTGAATGCTCAAAATGCTGCCGGTTCTTCACCATGGTCGGCTCCCTGGAGTTTTACTACTACCAATACGGTTGATTTAACGGCTCCTGCCAACAATGCAACCGGTGTTGCTACATGCCCGCTGCTTGAATGGGAAGCAATACCCGGTGTTGGTACATACGAAGTGTGGATGGATACCGATGAAAACTTTACCAACCCGCAAAAAAAGACTGAAAATGGTACCTCCAGTCAATGCCAGTCACAACTGGAAAAAAAGACCGATTATTTCTGGAAAGTAAGAGGAATATTTGCCATTGATACTTCCGATTGGAGCCCCGTTTGGAAATTTACAACATTGGGGCCTGATGCTATCAACGAGATAGTTGACCCTGCTTCACTAACAATTTATCCCAATCCGTCAAACGGGAACTTTACCATTTCGCTAAACAGCCTTGTTGATGATAACATTAAAATTGAAGTGGTATCTGTTTCCGGAAAAGTTATTTACAACCGTGAGTTTAAATGTTCGGTAGGGGCAAATAAAATTGCTGTTGATATAAATAATCTCGCTTCGGGAATTTATCACGTAAACATTATTAAAAACAATCATAAACTTTCAAGAAAACTGGTGGTTAGATAACCTGTTGTTTTTAATTAACGATTTTATAAAGAGCCTGATATTTGTCAGGCTCTTTTTTTTAGGATGTTTTAAAATTTTATAACTTTGGTGTGAAATGAAGTTTAATTTAAAAGTTTGAATGATGGTACCAAAAATCACAACCCTTAGCGGTTACCTGCATGAATATCAAAAAAGTGTTGCCAATCCAACCGGATTTTGGGCAAATATTGCCGAAACTTTTTATTGGCATAAAAAATGGGACTCTGTTTTGGAGTGGGACTTTCATAACCCTAAGGTGGAGTGGTTTAAGGGAGGAAAACTGAATATTACCGAAAATATTTTTGAGCGAAATCTTTTTCTGTTGGGTAATCAGACGGCAATAATTTGGGAGCCTAACGACCCGAAAGAAGAGGTACGCACCTATACCTATAACGAGTTGTTTATCGAAGTTCAAAAATTTGCCAACGTGCTTAAAAGCCATGGAGTGCGCAAAGGCGACCGGGTTGCCATGTATATGCCCATGATTCCCGAGCTAACCATTGCCATGCTGGCTTGTGCCCGCATCGGGGCTATTCACTCCGTAGTGTTTGCCGGATTTTCGGCCAATGCCCTTGCGGAGCGCATTGTTGATGCCGAGGCCAAAGTGCTTGTTACTGCCGATGGAGGATATCGGGCAAAAAAGGTGATTCATTTAAAAGATACCGTTGACGAAGCACTGAAAGAGTGTCCCTCCATTACTTCGACCATTGTTGTAAAACGAACCGGAATAAAAACAGAATGGAATCCAAAACAGGATTATTGGTGGCACGAAGAGATGGAAAATGCCGACACAAAAGCACCTGCAGAGGTGATGGATGCCGAAGATCCGTTGTATATTTTATACACCAGTGGTTCAACAGGAAGGCCAAAAGGAGTGCTGCATACTACCGGCGGCTATATGGTTTATACCGCCTACACTTTTCGCAATGTTTTTCAATACAGCTCGGGAGATGTGTTCTTCTGCGCAGCGGACATTGGCTGGGTAACAGGCCACTCGTACATTGTTTACGGACCGTTGTTGGAGGGGGCAACTTCAGTAATGTTTGAAGGTATTCCCACCTATCCTGATGCAGGCCGGTATTGGGATATTATTAAAAAGCACAAGGTTAATCAGTTTTACACCTCCCCTACCGCCATTCGTTCGCTTATTGCGCAAGGACAGGAGTGGGTGCAGGATATTAACCTGACCGACTCTTTGCGGGTGTTGGGTACTGTGGGTGAGCCTATTAACGAAGAAGCCTGGCATTGGTACCACGACCATGTGGGAAATAATAAATGTCCCATTGTCGATACCTGGTGGCAAACCGAAACCGGTGGCATCATGATTTCGGCCATTGCCGGAGTTATTCCTACCAAGCCGGCATTTGCAAGTCTTCCATTACCCGGAATTCAGCCGCAAATTGTTGATGCTGACGGGAAAAAGCTTTGTGGTAAAGGGGTGCAGGGAAACCTGTGTATTAAATTTCCGTGGCCGGGTATGGCGCGTACACATTGGGGCGACCACAACCGTTATGTTCAATCCTACTTCAGCCAGTACAAAGGGCTTTATTTTACCGGTGATGGTGTGAAACGTGATGAAGATGGTTATTACAGAATACTTGGCCGTATGGATGATGTAATTAATGTATCGGGTCACCGGCTCGGAACCGCAGAAATTGAAAATGCTATTAATGAGCATCCGCTGGTGTCGGAATCAGCGGTAGTTGGATTTCCTCACGATATTAAAGGCCAGGGAATTTATGCCTATGTGGTTTGTACCGATATTCCCGAAAACTCGGCAGAGGAGTTGAAAAATTCTATTAAAAAGGGTGTTAGCACCATGATAAGTCCCATTGCAAGACCTGATAAAATTCAGTTTGTAAGTGGTCTGCCCAAAACGCGTTCGGGAAAAATTATGCGTCGAATCCTTAAAAAGGTGGCGGCTAATTCTACCGATTACGGTGATATCTCTACTCTTACAAACCCGGAAATTGTGGATGAAATTGTTGAAGGAAGTAAAAACTAAAAGGGCGGGAATCAGTATTTGTTAAACCATTTTCCCCACGTGAAAGTGAGATATAATGTGGGGAAAACAATGTTTTTGGGGTTGTTAAACATAATGGTAAGGCCTGTGGGAAGAATATCGAGCGCAGCACCTACCTCAAGTGTTTTTATTTTAGCATGATCGTTTGAGTAATCAAAGCTCAGTCCCGTTTTTACATATAACCCGGGTGAAAACTTAATTTCGCTTATCCCTTTTGAGAAAGGGGCTCTGCCATAGATGTCATCCCAATTGGGATTATCGGTAAAGCGTTCTGTTTCAATATTGTAATTATAAACCCCCGGAGATACTTCGTAAAAATACATGGTGTATAAATAGTAGGGCTTTGCAATGCCTAAACTTGCACCGCCACCATAAACCCATCTTAGCTCAACCCCTCCCCAGTAGGGTTTACGGTTTAGTTGTTTTTTCCATAACATGCCAAAACGAAGGGTAAAAGCATCGTTCATCTTACCATAAACATAACTTCTTGAGTTTACTACGTATGAATTTATAAGGCGTGCCTGTTTCCATGAACGCAGAGTTTGAAACTCAATTTCAAAAACCCGGCTTTTAAAGTAGGATATTCGTTTGCCCCATCGGTATTGTATGCCAAGCCCCAGATTATGAGCGGTAACACCATACGATTTTTGATAAGTATAAAGGATTTTTACTTCGCTGGTGTCAACCTGTTCGGTATCAAATTGAGCATAGCCG
This sequence comes from Bacteroidales bacterium, assembly GCA_015493215.1. Lineage (GTDB taxonomy): Bacteria > Bacteroidota > Bacteroidia > Bacteroidales > F082 > B16-G9. The sequence continues at coordinate 11,513 of WGDP01000272.1, forward strand.
TTGATACCCGAAAGCATCAATAACATCCATAGAATGATATGTAGATAGTTGAACATGCACAATTAACCAGCTAAAATCAGGCCAAAATAACTATCTTGGTTCCTTGAATAAAGACTAGTATTTTACCTCTTTTTGGTATTTATGAGCTTCGCCGTAAGCAGCACAACTGCTCGAAGATTTGCACGAAGTCATAATTGCTACGGTAAATAAAAATAAGGAGACCAGAATTAATATTTTTTTCATAATTTTATAAAATTACTTTTTCGATGACAAAAATAACAGAGATTTTAGACATACGACTAAAATATCTTATTTTTTCGCTGAAATATAAGAGATAAAGAAATGACAACAAATAATAGCACATCGGTTGCTCCAAAAATTGAGGAAAGCTGGAAATTTGCCCTGGCAGATGAATTTGAAGCTGATTATTTTAAGAATCTGGTAACGTTTGTAAGGGAGGAGACGCGAAAGCATACCATTTTTCCTGCCGGGAAAAATATTTTTTCGGCCTTTAACCATACTCCGTTAACGGCAGTAAGGGTTGTTTTACTGGGTCAGGATCCTTATCACGGGCCGGGGCAGGCACACGGGTTGTGTTTTTCGGTGCCCGATGGGGTGCCGTTTCCTCCTTCGTTGAAAAATATTTTTAAGGAACTTCACAACGATATTGGAATGGAAATGCCGCATTCCGGAAATTTAATCCCATGGGCAAATCAGGGGGTGTTGCTGCTTAATGCTACCCTAACCGTCAGGGCACATCAGGCAGGGTCGCATCAGGGCAGGGGATGGGAACAGTTTACCGATCAGGTTATCAAAACCATATCGGACCTGCGGGCCGGTGTTGTTTTTTTGTTGTGGGGCAGGTACGCACAAAATAAGGAGGCTTTGATTGATACCAATAAACATTTTATTTTAAAAGCACCCCATCCGTCGCCCTTGTCAGCACACCGTGGGTTTTTTGGCAGCAAACAGTTTTCGAAAACAAATCAAATATTACACGAAAACGGACTTCCTGAAATTGACTGGCACCTTGGATGATGGGGTTTGCTCTCTGAATCCCGTCGTCATATCAAACCGAAAAGATTTAGACTTTAAACAGGGTCATTGGTAATATTGATGTGCTGTTGTTCTGTTTGGAACATAACTTTAAAATGCTGTAAAAATAATAATATCAACTATATACAGAGGTTTTAGCCTCAATTTTGTCCATTAAGCCAAAAATCACTTATATTGTTTGATTGTAAAATCCCGAAGGAGTTTAATCTTGGATTTGGATTTAACTGTAAAATCCCGGAGGGATTTAATATGAATAACCCTGTACAAAGTGCAGGGAATTAAATGGATGAAAGAAATTATAACCCTGAAGGGGTTAAACAAAATTTATTGAACCCCTCCCGGGGTTCTTTAAAAATGAATTGTTTAAACCACCGGTTTCACCGATGGTTATTCATATTAAACCACTCCGTGGTTTGGTATTTGGGAAAATATATTTGCATCTTTAAAAGCAAAACCTTTAACATTTCAAAATAGCTATTGATCCCAGGAATGATGAATACTTATTAAAAAAGTTTTAGAACCTGAGTTATATAGACTAAATACCACATAAACAGATATGTAATATTAAAATGCATCCTTTTTTAATACCTGTTTATTTATGGATGCACCCCTTTTTAATACCTTTATAAGTGTGCTTGCCGGCAATAATAGTTTTGTTTTGTGGTATTAATCACTAAATACTACAAAATGAAAAGGTCGATACGTTATTTTACTTTGTTACCGATGGCGGTTTTTATCGTTATGTCGTTATCATTAAATGCGCAGGTGGCTATCAATAAAATAGGTGCTGCTGCTCATCCATCGGCTATGCTTGATGTTTCGTCAACTACCGGAGGGCTTTTGGTTCCGAGGATGACACAACAGGAGCGCGAAGGGATTACTTCACCGGCTACCGGGCTGTTGGTTTTTCAAACTGACAACACCAAAGGATTTTACTATTTTAATGGTACATCCTGGGTAAATATTGGGGATCAGGGAAACAGCTGGGGAGTAACAGGTAATTCAGGAACCAATCCGGTTACCGACTTTATTGGTACTACTGATGCTCAGGATTTGATTTTTCGTATTAATAATTCGGAAAAAATGAGGCTTACACAAAAGGGACAGTTGACTTTTTCGGGGAATGGAAAATCTGTCTTTATAGGTGATAGTGCCGGAGTGGCAGATGATTTAACCGATAATAAGAATGTTTTTGTCGGCTACCATGCCGGTATGTCAAACACCACCGGATATGATAATGTTGCGAATGGGTATAAAGCGCTCTATTCAAATACCAACGGGAAATATAATGTGGCTAATGGGTATCTGGCTCTTTATTCTAACATAAGCGGATCTTACAATGTAGTCAATGGCTCGTTTGCACTCTCCAATAATCAAACCGGAAGCCTTAATGTAGCCAACGGTTATCAAGCGCTTTACAATAATCAAACCGGAAGCTCCAATATTGCCGTAGGTCAAGCTGCGCTTTATAGTAATACATCGGGCGACTATAATGTAGCTATTGGCGAAAATAGTCTTGGAGGCAACTCAACCGGAAGAAATAATATTGCCCTGGGCAAAAATACGTTACTAAATAATACTGATGGCGATAACAATATAGCTTTAGGAGTATATGCCGGAAATAATATTCTATTTGGTTCAAAAAATATTGTTATTGGCTACAATGTTAATGCACCATTTGGAAATGGAAGCAACCAGATGAACCTTGGTAATCTGATTTTTGCCACCGGAGTGGATGGTGAAGGATATAACATCTCGTCAGGCAATGTTGGAATTGGCGTCAAATATCCCTCTTCCAGACTTGAAGTAAACGGGCAGGTTAAAATTACCGGCGGTAATCCCGCACCAGGCAAGTGGCTTCGCTCAGATGCCAATGGCCTTGCCAGCTGGGATTCGTTGGTTCAAAACGAACTCTACGATGCCGACAGCAACACCTTAATTCAGGTTGAAAAAAATGCCAACGAAGATAAAATCAGGTTTGCAATGGGGGGAACAGAGTATCTGGTTTTAGATAATGGCAGGGTTAATCTGAAAAACACGGGTAAATCGGTATTTATTGGTGACAGTGCCGGAGTAGCAGATGATTTAACTGATAATAAGAATGTTTTTATCGGCTACCATGCCGGTATGTCAAACATTACCGGACATAATAACGTAGCCAATGGCTATCAGGCACTCTATTCAAATACCAACGGGATTCAAAATGTAGCCAATGGTAGTCAGGCACTCTATTCAAACATAGGTGGCTCTTACAATGTTGTTAATGGCTATCAGGCTCTTTACCAAAATCAAACCGGAAACTTTAATGTTGCCAGTGGTATATTTGCGCTTTTCAACAATACATCGGGTGAAAAAAATCTGGCATCAGGGGGATACGCGCTTTCAGCTAATACAAACGGGAAAAAAAATATTGCCTTGGGTTATTATGCGTTACAAAGTAATGTTGGCGGCGATAATAATATTGGTTTAGGGTACCTTGCCGGAAACAATATTGTATTTGGTTCAAACAATATTGTTATAGGGTATAATATTGAAGCACCCTCAGCATATGGAAGTTACCAGATGAACCTTGGAAACCTGATTTTTGCCACCGGTGTAGATGGAGAAGGTTCGGCACTCTCATCCGGAAATGTTGGTATTGGCGTAAAAAACCCTGCTGCCAAACTGGAAGTAAACGGGCAGGTTAAAATTAGTGGTGGTAATCCGGCAGCCGGCAAGGTGCTCCGATCCGATGCCAATGGCCTTGCCAGTTGGGATTCGTTGGTTCAAAACGAACTCTACGATGCGGACAGTAACACTTTAATCCAGGTTGAAAAAAATGCCAACGAAGATAAAATCAGGTTTACAATGGGAGGAACAGAATATATGGTATTGGATAATGGCAGGATAAATCTGAAAAATACTGGTAAATCGGTATTTTTAGGCGATAGTACCGGAGTTTCAGATGATTTAACTGATAATGCGAATGTTTTTACCGGCTTTAAGTCTGGATTTTCAAACACATCAGGGGCTTACAATGCAGCAACCGGTGCTTATTCGCTCGTTTCAAACTTAGAAGGGGATGCAAATGTTGGCATTGGTTACTATTCGTTATTTTCAAATACATATGGATCCTATAATGTTGCAAGTGGTACTGGAGCACTTTATTCAAATACATCAGGGTTTCATAATGTTGCCGTTGGTTATGGGTCATTATATTATAACATAAATGGACATGACAATGTGGCAACCGGTAGTCAATCACTCCATTATAATACAGGACAAGCTAATGTTGGCGATGGTAGTTCATCACTTTTTTACAACACATCAGGGGATAACAATGTGGCTTGTGGTTATGGTACTCTTTTCGCAAACACAACAGGCAATAATAATGTTGCAGTTGGATATCTTGCGCTGCTTAACAATACAACACGCAGTTCACTAGTAGCAGTGGGAGATTCGGCGTTATATAATAATGGTACCGGGGCATCTGCCTATTTTGAAGCAGCTACCAATACGGCCATTGGATCAAGTTCCATGGTGTCAAACACCATTGGCTTTGGTAACACGGCACTGGGTTATATGGCTTTGTACGAAAATACCACCGGTTACGGTAATACGGCCATTGGTAAAAATGCGTTAAAAACAGGCGCCTCCTATTACAACTGTGCTGCCTTGGGGTACAATGCCCAGGTTACAACAAACAATGCAATTCGCCTTGGCGACAGTTATGTGGGCTGGATTGGCGGGCACTCGGCCTGGCATAACACATCCGACGGAAGGTTTAAAACCAACATCAACGAAAACGTTGCAGGGTTGGATTTTATCTTAAAACTGCGCCCCGTAACTTACACCTGGGATTTGGATAAAATGGATAAATTTATGGGGGTAAGCGAATCCTATTCGCCCGAGATGGTGGCAAACCATAAAAAAAGCAGTCAAATTGTTCACACCGGCTTCATTGCTCAGGAGGTGGAGGAAGCGGCAAAAGAAACAGGGTTTAATTTTGATGGCATTCATCATCCCGATAATCAAAAAGATATGTATTCGTTGGCGTATGGCGAATTTGTTGTACCTTTGGTGAAAGCAGTTCAACAATTGGCCGGACAAAACCAACAACTAACCACAAAAGTAGAAGGACAACAGCAAACCATCGAACAACAAAACCAAACCATATTGCAATTAAAAGAACAATTAACGGAGTTACAGCAGCTTAAAAAACGAATGGAACGGTTGGAAAATAAAATGAACAGGTAAGAAATTATTATACAATTAAAATAGTTCGTAGTAAAACATAAACCAAAGGTAGGAAATTTGGTTAGGCTCGTTCCGGAATTGCCATCGGAACGGGCCTTTTTTTTTACCTTTGTTTTATTAATAAAAAGTAGCTGCATTTAATAGACTTGTTTAAAGTTAACCTAATGATTATGAGCGTAAAATATTGTAAATCAGAAAATGAATTCAATTATTCCCCTCCTTGGAGGGGTGTAGGGGTGGGTCTATTAAAAGAGACATTCACTTTTCTGATTTGCAATATTTTATCAATAGTTCAAATAAAAGTCTTTAAACAAGTTCAATAGTAACCCCATTTAATAGTAAGCCAGATGAGAAAAATTGTTTTTGCCACCAACAATCAGCATAAACTGTCCGAAGTAAGAAATATCCTGTCGGATGATTTTGAAATAATAAGCCTTAAGGAGCTTGGCTTTAACGATGATATTCCTGAAACAGGAGTAACACTGGCAGAAAATGCTTCTCAGAAATCACAATTTATTTTTGAAAAATTTCAGGTTGACTGCTTTTCGGATGACACCGGCTTAGAGGTGGAAGCGTTGAACGGCGCCCCCGGTGTTTATTCGGCCAGGTACGCAGGCGAAAAGGCAACCTACGAAGATAATGTAAACAAACTGCTGTTTGAAATGAAAGGCCAAACCAACCGGAAAGCAGCCTTTAAAACCGTAATTTCGTTGATACTTGATGGCAAAGAATATCTTTTTGAAGGCAAAGTGGAGGGCAAAATTGTGCCCGTCAAAAGGGGTGCGGGAGGTTTTGGTTACGACCCGGTATTTTTGCCGGCAGGGTTTGACAAAACATTCTCGGAAATGCCTCCTGAACTAAAAAACAAAATCAGCCACAGGGGAAAGGCTACCGCTAAGCTGGTTGACTTTTTGCAGGCTTTGTAATTAACATTGTTGCCAATCCTAAAATAATGTAAAGCAGGGTTATAATAACGATGGCAAATTTCGTAGTGGAAAAATAGTAAGCGGCTGTTGCCCAACGTTGGTAATCGTTTCCGGAAAGTATTTCAATAAGCGAATAATTTTCGATGGCATCAAAAATGCCGGCCAACAACATCAACCACGACAGCCAATATCCGGGCCTTGACAGCAGTTTGCTGCGGCCTTCTAATTTTTTACCAATGGCAAAGGCTGACAATCCCAAAAACAGGCTGTAAGCAACAATATATAAAAAGTCGATGCCAAGGCTTAGGCCCGCCATTATCCTGCCCTTTTCGCCCCAGCTGTCCATCATAATGCGTGTGATGTGAATGTCTTTAGCCAGCTCAAAGCCAATCATCCCTGTGGGCGATTCAGGTGTTGTTAACCATTGGTCGATAATGCGTAATGCAATCATTAATATTATGGTAAATGCGCCTGCCCACCAGAGGGTATTTTTTATAAATTTTCCTGAAGCATTGCGATAGGGTGAGTAAGGTTCTTTTGTCATGCCAATTATTATTAATGGTTATACAGTTAAATGGTTCAATCAGGGTGTAACCCGTTCAACCTTATATATTTTTAAATAATCGTTGTCCAGTTTTATCTTCAGAAAAAAGGTTCCCATGGCAAGAAACTTAAAATCAAGTTTAACAGCTCTTAAGTTAGGCTCTTTCTCAAACATAAACTGCCCGAACATGTTATAACAACTAATTTCCGATATGTAGTGATTGCTTTTTACCCAAATATAATCACTGGTGGGATTGGGTGAAACTGTAATAGTTGAAGTCAGCAAATATGTTGTTGAATCAATGGTAACCACCACTTTATCCCTGTTTTTACAGCTGTATGGTGATGTAACTTCTGCCCAAACGGTAAGCGTGTCGGAAGAAAACATGTTGCTGTTGATTTCAACAATGGAATCTGTTGAGCCGTTAAACCATAAGCAGCTGTTATTTTTATCATAATCTGCAACAATAATTACACTATCGTCAGGTTGAATGGTGATATCATGTCCCAGATTTATATACGGAATTGGATGATAATTAACCAGTATTGTGTCGCTGTTTGAACAACCATCATTGTTTGTCAGACGCACCCAGTATATCCCGTTTTGTGTTGTAGTTATTGTATCGTTGGTTGAACCGGTATTCCATAGCACCGATTCATTTTCGCCCGGATTAGCATTAATCGTTACTGTTTCTCCGTCACAAACATTTATGTCGGGACCAAGATTTGGTGTTGGCGACGGGAGGACAGTAAGGTATAAGCTGTCGCTGTCAGTAAAGCCAAACCTGTCAACTGTATTTACAACGTACCATCCTTGTTTGGTGGCTTTTATCTTCATGGTAGTATCTCCCGTTGACCATGAATAAATTTCATATCCCTGGCCGGCATTTAGTATGGCTGTATCTCCTGAACAGATCGTAATATCCGGCCCGAGGTATAAATCAATCTTATAACAGGCTATCGCCTCCTCTTTATCAGAAGTAACATAGAGGTTTCGGTCTTTGCGGCTTATCTGTATTGATGTGATGCCGTCGAGGCCATCAAAATTATTTTCCGGTTCGGTAAAATCGTAAATGTAGGTTAGAAATCCGTCAGCAGGGGAGCGGTAGTACAATCCAATTGAACTGTTTCCTGTGCTCGATGTAAACACAAAAGTGCCATCATTTCTCACTTTTACACCGTTAATCATTTTTAAACCGTCAATATGATCATTATCATAACTAAATACCTGTAAAAACTGTAATGTATCTCGCAGTTTGTCAATTTTATAGTTGGCCAGCAGTTGATACTCGTCATCGACAAGGTACAGGTTGTTACCATCACTGCTGACATCCATGTCGTTAACCTTTTGAATATGATTAAAACCCGGTATTGTTTTCCAACTGCCTGCCAACGAAAGTGAGCCTGAAACCGTATCCCGTTTAAGCATTATAAGATTATAGGGATAACGTGAAGTTACAAAAATGTATTGGTTACTTATGGTTAAACGTTCAAAATAATTATTATAAACCCCGGGAAACACGAAATTATTAACATAGGTAAGTAAACCTGTTTGAGCGTTTAATTTAAACTGAAATATTCTTCCGGGATAAGAAGAAGTTGAAACATAAATAAACTTGTTGTCAGGACTCATCTCCATATCCGTTTGGTAATGAAAATCGGACAGGCCGTTTAAATCGGATGTAACCGAATCAAGTAAAATAAGGTTGTCGTGCGCTTCGTCAATTTGAAATATTAAGATTGCCGTTTTGTAATATTCCGGGCCGTTATTGGTAGCTAAAACATACAGGTATTGGTTGTTGGCGCTTACAATTGATTTCGAAACAGCATATAAAAATCTGATTCCCGAATTATCCTGATTGATAACCCGTTTGTAGGTAAGCCTGCCGGTTGTATCGTTTCGCCTGAAAATTGAAATCCCGTTTCTTGGTGTGCTTACAAAAACATGGTGATCTGATGAACTTGATGATTGGGCATTGTAAAGCCCGTCAATATTGCTGTTTTGTCCGAAATACAGTTTTTCATCCAAAGTCAGTATGCCTGTTTCGGTATCTCGCTTTGTTTTGTACATTGCACTATTCCAGTAACCCGAACCAAAAACAAAATGGTTGTCACAAATCATAGCCTTACTGGTGTAAGGCCATGATGCCAACTCCTTAGACAAAAAAGGTTGCGCGTTAACAAACCGGAATTCGTTTGTTGCCGGATTTCTTGAAAAAGTAACAAAAGAGGTGTCGCCGGAAGAGATGGTGTAGATGTTTTTGTCGTCAGGCGATACCGTAAGTGAATAGGAACCGCTCATCCCCTGTGTGCGCCCGGCTTTATTTGTAATATTTTCTTTAAAGGTGATTGTCCCATCTTGTATGTTACGTGTAAAAACTGACAACCTGTTTTCGGACAACAGGTAAAGAAATGCATCATCGTGGCTGATTTCGATGGCAATTGAGGCGGGGGGAGATTCGCCGTTAACCTTTTTTTGAACAAAGGTTAAAAGGCCTGTTTCCTCGTTAACTTTAAAAACCGATACGGCATTTTCAAAAACAGATGCTGATGCATAAAGAAACCTGTTGTCGTTACTTAACCGTACTGATTCCGGCCATAATAATCCACCCGGATTATGTTCGTGAATTGTTTGTAAAAAAGTGATATAACCCGTAACAGTATCACGGCTATAGGCCAAAATTTCACCATCATTGGTGGTGAAATATATAAATTTACCGTTTGCTGTTATATCAAGTGCAAAAACATTATTAAACCATTGAATATTATTGTCATTGTTATTAAAAGTAGTTATAAAATTTAGCAAACCGGTTTCGATGGAACGCTCAAACAGTGCAACAGTACCTTTAAAAGAAGATGTTACATACAAAAATCTACCATCGGGACTTATCGCTAAATTGGTGCATCCATAAATTCCGGAAATACCATCATCTTGATTTTTATAAGCTTTTAAAAAAGTGGTGTTACCTGTAACCGAATCGTAAGAAAAAACACTCAAAGTATTTTGTGCACCCGCATAAATAAACTTTTTATCCGGGCTAAAACAGATCCCTGTAGCTCCAACCAATCCATAAGTGCCGTCCTGATATTGGAAAGTTTCGCCAAGATAACTTATCTGGCTAAACGAAGTAAGAGGCACAAGATTAAGCAGAAGCGCAACAATAATAATGTTCGTTGTATAATTTGAGATTTTCATAAGTTTAGTATATAAACATTTGCTCAACAGCAATATCAAACAGCTCGCCAATGCTGAGGCCAAAGGCTTTGGCTTGTTGAGGCAGGATGCTTGCCTCTGTGATTCCGGGTATGGAATTGACCTCCAAAAAATAGAGATCGCCGGGTGTGAGAATATAGTCGAACCTGACAAACCCTTTGCAGTTCATCTGTTTATACAGAAATGCAGAAAGGGTTTTTATGTCGGTTTCGGCTTCGGGGCTGATGTCGGCCGGGGTAATTTCGTTTGCCATGCCGGCAGTGTATTTGGCTTCGTAGTCAAAAAAGTCCTTTTTGCTCACAATTTCCGTTAACGGAAAAACCAATAACTCGTCCCCTTTTTTAATCATCCCGCAGGCAATTTCCCTTCCCGTAATTGCTTGTTCGATTATAACCCGTTCGTCAACAGTCCACGCTTCATTGATGGCGGGTTGCAGCGCTGCCTCCTTTGCAACTTTTGAAACGCCCACGCTCGATCCGCTTTGAGCCGGCTTTACAAACAACGGAAGCCTCAGTGTTTCAATAATAGCCTTATTGTTAATTGCTTCTCCCTTTAAAAAGGAAAGCGCTTTGGGTGTTTGTATTCCATAGGAGTTAATAAACCGGTTGCATAAAAACTTGTCGAACGAAAGTGCTGCCGTTGCTGCGTTGCACGAGGTGTAAGGAATACCAAGCATATCGAGGTATCCCTGCAATTTACCATCTTCGCCGGGTGTGCCGTGGATGGCATTAAAAACGCCATCAAATTTAATGACCGTGTTGCCTGTTTTGAGGCTGAAATCATCTTTGTTGATATAATATCGTTGTCCGTTTTCATCTTCCCAAAACCAGTTTTCACCCTTAACAACCACAAGATATCCTTTGTATTTTTCTTTGTTAAGATGCCGGGCAACCACGGCCGCACTTTTTACCGATATTTCGTATTCGCCTGAGTTACCCCCGCAAACAATGGCTATGTTTTTCATTGCATGATTTTTCAATTAATGAACAAAGATAATAAAAACACTTTCAGGTTATCCGCCAGTGATGTAGTCGGGCAGGCCCACCCGTGCCGAAGCACGTTCGGACGGGTAAACCTGAAAGAGCGTGCGATGAACTAAACTGAGCCTGTTCTATTTTCTAAAATATTTGAATTGCGTGAAGTATGGAAAATTGCCAAGATGCAAATATCACCCCCTTAAAGCTCCCCTTAAAGCTCTTTCAGATTTGTAATCTGAAAGAAGATAACAGGCTTAATATAAAATGATTACATCATCCGGATTACAAATCCGGACGAGCTTGGAGTTAATTCTTCTTTTAACTTTAAACAAGCTCATCTCTAAAACAGCCTCAGGATGAAAGTTCAGCATATTAATTATTTCAAAAAGTCCTGAACAATTCCCCGGTTAATAGTATCAACCTTTCCTTGTATGAGTTCATCAAACCTGCTGTCCAGAAGTTGCTTTTCAGATTCGGTGAAAGCGATTACTTCTTCATCGCTATCAATTTTTACAAAACTAAGCCTTTTTAATAAAGTAATTAATGATGCATACTTTGAGTCTTCCACCTGAATTGTTGGTGTTTTCATGGCTAATATCATTTACTTTTTATAAAAGCACAAAAAAATAAAGCGTGTGGGTTAAATTCTTGCAACGGATAGCTGAAATATGGAATGAGTAAAAAAAACCTCTCTCTCACGGTTTGCAACCACCTCTCTCTCACGGTTTGTAACCGTGAGAATTACCGTGAGAATTACCCCCTTACCTTTTTAACCTCATAGCAGAGTTTGCAACCTTATAAATGTTTACATTTGTGCCCCGAAATACAATATTTTCAGGGTTAATAAGTTATCAGGATAGCTGAAATGCTGTTTTTGCTAAAGAATTAAAACATGGGTTTTTTTTATTTCTTGAAAAAGAAAAAATTTTATAAACATTTGCTCATTGCCATTGCTTTAACCGTGGTGTTGCTATGGGTTTCACTTAAATTGCTTAACATCTATACACGGCATGGTGAAGTTTATCTTGTACCCGACTTTACCGGTAAAACGTTGGAACAGTTAAAGCAGGAAGGGTTTGATAAGTACTTTGATTTTCAGGTCATCGATTCGGTTTATGATGATACCCGTCCCAAAGGCTCTGTTTTTATGCAAAATCCCGAAGCCGGTTCCAAGGTAAAGCAGGGGCGTCATCTTTTTTTGACAGTGGTTGCCAGTTTACCCGAAAAAGTGATGATGCCTAATCTTAAAAATCTTTCGTTGCGCCAGGCAATGGTTTCGTTGGATTTAAGCGGGTTGAAAGTGGGCCATTTGGAGTATGTTGACTATTTTGCCCGCAATGCGGTTATCGATCAGCTGGTTGATGAGGAACCTGTGGAGCCGGGAACAGAACTTAACAGAGGTACACGGGTTGATTTGGTGCTTGGAAAAGGGGAGATGAAGGTTTTTATCCCCATGCCTTTTATCATTGGAAAAAGTCCTAAAGAAGCCATACGTCAACTGCATTATGCCTCCTTAAATATTGGTAACGAGGTTTATATGGATGACGATATCATAAACGCCAAAGTCTATCGGACAGAACCTCCCTTTGCAAAAGATGAAAAATTGGATTTGGGTGCCGTTATTAATATTTGGTATCGTTCCGATAAAACATTTGATTTTGAAAACTATATACATGAAGTCCTTGGCGATACCATTTCGCAGGATTCATTGACAGCGACGAAAAATCCCATTTAAAAATGAAGTTTAAATATTTTTTTATAACACTGCTATTGCTTACTTCCGGAGTGCTCAAGGCTCAGGAATACCTTACGGGAATACAAATTAACGAAGAGGTGGCTCATAAGGCTAAATTGATGCAGGCAGAATCAGAGCAAAATAAAAAAAGCCATGCTGCTAACACAACGGCCATTGTGTTGCCGTTTTTCGATGACTTTTCGGTTTCCAATGTTTACCCCGATCAGCAAAAGTGGGAAGATGACTATGTGTACGTTAACCAGCATTTTGCCAAAAGTCCTCCCAATGTGGGAGTGGCTACATTCGATGCTTTGGATGCCAAAGGCAAGGTTTACGATGACGCTAACTGGATTGATTTTATTGCCGACTATCTGACCTCTGTTCCCATAAGGCTCGATTCGTTGTTTTCGCCCATTGCGCGCAAACTTACCCCTGCCGATTCGGTTTACCTGAGTTTTTATTACCAGCCGCAGGGACGCGGAAACGACCCTGAACCGTGGGATACCCTGTTGTTGCAGCTGGCTTACCGTACCGGTGATACCGTTTTTTCGCACATGGATTCGTTGGATGTGTTGGTTAACGGGCTTTATGTGATGAATGAAAATGATACCGTTTTTCCGGGCGATACCCTGTGGGCACCTCCGGGATATAATCCCAACGTTTTTACCATAACTTATACACGGCTGGTTTGGAACGATTGGGTTACCGTGGCTGTTGATTCGGTAATGAAACCCGAAATAAACTGGCAAACGGTTTGGGAAGCGGAAGGTTCTCACCTGTCGGACTTTGAACAATTACACGGAAAAAGTTTTTTGCAGGTGATGCTGCCCGTTACCGACCCCAAATTCTTTTATAGCGAATTTCAGTTCAGGTTTTTAAATTATGCCAGCATTGCCAACCAAAACATACCTTCGTGGCGTAGCAACATGGATCAGTGGAATGTGGATTTTGTTTATTTAAATTATAACCGGTCAGCGGCTGATACCACCTATCGTAAATTGTCGTTTTCCGAACGAGCACCCTCATTTTTAAAACATTACCAGTCGATGCCATACCGGCAATACAGGGCGGATATCAGTAATTCGCAGGCCAGAAGTGTTGAAATGTACATTACCAATCTCGATAAGGTTGAGCACAACACAAAATACAGTTACAAAGCGGTACAGGTAAACGGAAGCCATAGTTTTTCGTACGATGGCGGAAGTTGCAACCTGTTACCCTATTACGAAGGTGGCTATCAAAATTGCGACCACTGTAAACCCCATGCCTGTCCCGATGTTACCAGTTATTTTGCTTTGGAATATGGTGTTGATACCATGTCGTACTGGATAACCCACTACATAAGCGATTCGTCCAACAACAACTCGATAGTTGACTCTATAAAGTTTCATCAGGGCTTTTACAACTATTTTGCCTACGACGACGGAACACCCGAAATGGGGTATGGCCTTGAGCCTGCCGGTGCTAACCTCGCCTATCAGTTTACGGTAAATGTACCTGATACCTTACAGGGTGTTCAGATATATTTTAACAGAACCAAAGATAACACCAACGAGTTTTACTTTAAATTTAAAGTTTGGCGCGACAATAACGGACAACCGGGACAGGAAATTTATTCGCAGGAGAACATGAAAGTACAATGGTCAGACGGATGGCCTTACCAGTTTTTTTATTACAAATTAGATACGCCATTGGTGGTAACCGGTACTTTTTATGTGGGATGGGAACAGTATCAGGGTGGAAGCCTGAATGTGGGATTTGACTCGAACAATGATGAAAATGAAAAGATTTTTTATACCATCGACGATGTTTGGTATCAAAGCAACTTTGATGGCGCCTTGCTGATTCGTCCGGTGGTAGGTGCTGCGGGTTTCTTAAATACTCCTGAATACAAAGGTAATGCTGCCGAACGAATTTCGGTTTACCCCAACCCTGCGGCAAGCTCTTTCAGATTTGACCAGTCGTTATACTCTTCAAGTCCGGGTGATAAACTAATAATTTATAACCTGATGGGCATGGCTGTAAAAGAACGGAACTTACAAACAGGCCTGGTGCATATTGATGACCTTCCGGAGGGCCTTTACATTGTAAAAGTGCGCAGCAGAGGAAGAAATTATGTTGCCAAATTAATAATTCAACATTAACATGACTGACGAAAGGCCTGAAATACAGGAAGAACCCATAGAGTTATATGAACATCACAGGGTTGAAGTTGACCCGGGCCAGGAGCCTGTAAGGGTTGATAAGTTTCTGTTTAACAAAATTCAAAATGCTTCGCGCAACAAAATTCAGCAGGCTGCCAAAGCAGGCAATATTTTGGTAAACGAAAAGGCGGTAAAATCAAATTATAAGGTAAAACCCGGCGATGTAATTTCGGTGGTGATGAGCTATCCGCCTCGCGAAGTTGATATTAACCCCGAACAGATTCCCCTTACCATTGTTTACGAAGATGACGATGTTATTATTGTAAACAAGCAGGCAGGATTGGTGGTGCATCCCGGACACGGAAACTACACAGGTACTTTGCTGAACAGCCTTGCTTTTTATTTTGAGCAGTCGGGGCAAAAAGATAAGGTGGAAAACGGTTTTGGCTATCTTGTTCATCGTATTGATAAGGATACTTCGGGGCTGTTGCTGATTGCAAAAAACGAAATGGCACAAACTAAACTAGCCAAACAGTTTTTCGATCATACCATCGAGCGCTCCTATGTTGCGCTGGTGTGGGGTGATGTGGAAAAGGATGAAGGGATCATTAGCGGACATATCGGGCGCAGCCTTAAAGACCGCAGGGTTATGACCGTTTTTCCTGATGGCGAATATGGCAAGGAGGCTGTTTCGCATTACAGAGTTTTGCAACGTTTTGGCTATTTAACCATGGTGGAGTGTAAACTTGAAACGGGCCGAACCCATCAAATAAGAGCGCACTTTAAATACCTTGGCCATCCTTTGTTTAACGATGCCCGTTATGGCGGCGATCAGATATTAAAAGGAACTACCTTTACCAAATACAAGCAATTTGTGCTTAACAGTTTTAAGCTTTTACCCCGGCAGGCACTACATGCACGGTCGCTTGGGTTTGTGCATCCCACCACCGGTAAAAATGTATTCTTCGATTCGGAGTTGCCCGATGATATGGCTGCTGCCATTGATAAATGGGAAAAATATACTTCCAACCGTTTACGGGAAGATGAGTACTGAGCTGACTAATTATTTTTTATGATTTGAAGGGCTTTGAATAAGACAATCTCATTATTGACCCATAAAAAAAGGCTTCCCAATTATTTGGAAAGCCTTTCTTTTTTTAACATCAAACAACTATTTCATATCGCTGAAATAGCGCATAAACTGCATGCGTTCAAAAACGTTGTTGTTGTCGTTGGCATCGTGGGCTAATTTACCGCGAAACTGGTCAACATAGCGGAAACCTTTTTTATCCATCCAGCTGTGCATATCGTTGAGCATGGTGGAAAGATAACCTACGCCGTTTTTGTAAAGGGTTGATGAAACCTGAACGGTGGTGGCACCAGCCAGCAACATTTTAATAACTGAAGCACCATCGTGGATACCGGTGGTAGCCGACAGGTCGGCATTCAATTTGTTGGCCATGATGCCTACCCAACGCAAAACGTTAAACATCTCGTTAGGATGGCTGAAAATTTCGGCATGGGTGGTTTTTATGTTGTCAATGTCGATGTCGGGAGCCGAGAAACGGTTAAATAAAACCATTCCGTTAGCACCCTCTTTTTCGAGGTTCAGCAACACTTTACCGAGGTTTGAAAAATAGGGGCTGAGTTTAACAGCTACCGGAATGGTAACGGCATCCTTTACCTTTTTCAAAATTTTGTAGTAAACCGCTTCGTTATCGGTGCACTCTTTGTCGGTGTCAAAGGGCATCACAAAAATGTTCAGCTCAATGGCGTCGGCACCGGCAGTTTCAATTTGTTTGGCAAAGCTGGTCCACTCCAAAGGGGTTACAGCATTGATGCTTGCAATAACCGGAATAGAAACTTTACTTTTAACTTCGTGGATAAGGCTGATGTAATTGCTTAACTCTTTTTCCTTTACATGCACATCGATGTAATCCATTGTTTCGGAATACTCGTCGTATGAAAAACCATCGGCCTGCATTTTTCTGATGTTGTGGTCAGCTTCCAGATGTATTTGCTCTTCAAAAATGGATTTAAGAACAACAGCACCGGCACCGTTTTTGTCGAGTTCAACAATCTCTTTTGCCGTGCTGGTAAGACCTGAACTGGCTACAATGATAGGATTTCGTAAGTCTAAGCCTAGATATTTTGTGCTAAGATCTGCCATGATATTTTTAATTTATTGTTTTTCAAAAATAATGATAAAAAGGTGCCGAACATTGTCCGGCACTTTTTAATGTATTAATTTGCTTTTATTTTTTCCTGAATATATTGGTGAATACCAACAGCAGCTTTACGACCATCGCCCATAGCAAGGATAACGGTAGCACCACCACGAACGATATCGCCACCGGCGAAAATATCAGGAATAGAGCTTTGCATCGACTCTTTGTCAACAACGATGGTTCCCCAATCTGTCATTTTCAAATCTTTTAAGCTGGAAGGCACAATGGGGTTTGGTGAAACACCAACGGCAACCACTACCAAATCAACATCAATGTCAAATTCGGAACCTTCCACTGGGATAGGACGGCGTCGGCCTGAAGCATCGGGTTCGCCCAGCTCCATTTTCTGAACACGCATTTTGTTAACACGGCCGTTTTCATCGGCAAAGTATTCAATGGGGTTGTGCAGGTTCATAAATTCAATTTCCTCTTCCTGAGCATGATGAACTTCTTCAACACGGGCGGGCATCTCTTCGATGGAACGA
>WGDP01000273.1 GCA_015493215.1 Bacteroidales bacterium
ATCTAAATCCTACATTTACCAGCATTCCGTTTGAATAGATTGGTTTTCCCACAACCTTATCAGCTACGGCTCCGGTTCCAATACCGCCTATTTCAATAAAGTAGCTGTTGCTGCTATCCATAAAAAACTCAAACCCAAATAGTCCGTATCCTCCAAGTTGATAGCTTTTTGAAGAAAAATTGCCGGAAGGAAACAGAATAATCATACCTCCTTCGCCATACAACCTAAGGAACGATGCCACCTCGCCCCCAACTCCAACAACACCGAGCGATACATTTGAATAGGGCGACCATACCGTAGTGCTTTCATCATTAAGGTGCTGATTCCACATTAAACTACTACGCAGCCTCACCGCAACTTTTTGGTTTGCAAAATAGGGGGTGGTAATTTGTAACCCGAACCCGAAATCCTGCTGATTTTGATTGAGGTGAAAACCCAATGCCAGTTTATGGTTTAATGGTTTTTCCTGCGCATAACCGACAACTGCTCCTGTTGCCATTAAAATAATAATGAGCATAAATACTTTTACTTTCATGGTACTGATGTTTTAGGTGTTACTATTTATTTTCTTTACCGACATACTGTTTTGAAACTATTATTGCCCGGGCAACAAATCCTGCACCCATACCTATCAGGGTTGCGGCTGCCACAACATTAAATAGCATTCCCACAGCAATTCCGATAAACATAAACCCGATAAAAATCAGGTTTCCGGGGTTTTTTGTAAATTCCATATCCATTTTATTATATGTTTTTAGATTAATAATATTTTGCAAATGTAAACAAGTTTATATTATAAACCATATTTTTATAAAAAACTTTTTATTTTATATTTTGAAATTGATTGAGCGGGGAATGAGAATTTACCAAACGACTGGTCAATTCGGGGATACAAGGCCGTAATGTAAGTAAGGTTTCTTTATAATAAGGTATATTACCCTTTGATTTCCAGCCTAAGCATATCGAGCGCAGCCAGGGCGGCACGACGGATGTTGCGGCCACGGTGTTCGCCAAAATGAAACAATTTCGACTTAACACCGTTGGGGGTTGCCAGTGCAATCCAGGTGGTTCCCACCGGTTTTTCATCGGTACCTCCCGAAGGCCCGGCAATACCTGAAGTAGCAACTGCATAGTCGGTGTTGAACTTTTTCAGGGCACCCGTTGCCATGGCTTCCACCACACTTTTACTAACAGCACCATGTTGTTCAATGGCCTGTTCAGGTACGTTTAACAGGTTTATTTTTGCCCGGTTTGAGTACGAAACCACCGACCCCATAAAGTAGTTTGAGCTGCCGGCAACAGAAGTTATCATTTGGGCAATGTAACCACCGGTACAGCTTTCGGCTGTTGCCAAGGTTTTGCCGCTTTTTGTTAATAATTGTCCGATAACCTCTTCCATGGTTACATCGTCGTAGCCAAAAATAAGGTCATCAACAAGCATGTGTAATTTGTTTACTTGCAGGTCGATTTCTTTTCGGAGTTGTGCCTCATTTTCACCTTTAGCTGTCAGGCGTAACCGTACAATACCCGGTTGAGGAAGGTAAGCCAATTTAATGTTTTCGGGCAGGTTGTTTTCCCAGTCCTTAATTTTTTCCGCCAAAAACGACTCTCCCAATCCGGTGGTCATCACCGTTTTATAAACAATGGACTTTAATTTAAAAAACTCCTTAAGCTTTGGGATAACCTGCTCCTTCATCATCACCTTGGTTTCAAAAGGAACACCCGGCATGGAAACAAACACCTTGTTATTTTGCTCGAACCACATGCCAGGAGCAGTACCGTTTTTATTAAAAAGCGGTGTACATTTTTCGGGAATAAGCGCCTGATTGCGGTTTACATCACTCACTTCAAAATGGCGAGCTTTAAAAATAGCCTTAACCTGTTCAAAGGTAGGTTCGTGAAAAATCATCTCAGAATTAAAATACGATGCCAGCACTTTTTTAGTAATGTCATCTTTGGTAGGTCCCAGTCCCCCAGTCATTAAAATAATGTCGGCTCTGCCGGCAGCTTGATCAAGTGCATTTCCGATGGCTTTTTCATGGTCGGCAATGGCTGTAATTTGAACCACATTTACACCGGCCAAAGTAAGCTCGGTTGCCATCCAGCTTGCATTGGTGTTTACCACCTGCCCTATCAATAACTCATCGCCTATGTTTATTATTTCTGCTTTCATTGTTTTTTCTTAAATTTAATATCACTCATCATTGCCCGCATATTTCGGAGTAATGGTTAAAACCGGAGTCGATGATTTTCGTATCACCGAAAAAGCATACGCACTCATAAAATATTTTACCAGCGGGCGTTCCGACTGGGTCATAATCATAATCAGGTCGATGTTGTTATTGTTGGCATACTTAATTACTTCAATCAAAAACATTTTTTTGCCGCCACCTTCGGTTGAAATAAATTTTGATACGGTTTTAATACCTTCGGATTCGATGCGGTGAATAGTTTTTTCCATCAGCTCAAGCTGCCGGCGGCTGATTTTCTCTTTCTTTTTCCAAACTATCGAAATCACGTGAATGGTAGCATCAAAAGCTTTGGCCAGCCTGATGGCATAAGCAACCTTTTGTTGAATTCGTTTTGCAAAATCCAAAGGCAACAAAATATTTTTAACAAACGACAGGTTCCCTTCTCTAAAAGTTATCACCGGAATGGGCGAAAGTCGGATAATTTTGCCGGCCACCGAACCCAACTTCGGTTTACTAATGGCCTTTTCCTCGCGCTCGCGGGTACCCATAATAATAAAATCGGCACCATAATCGGCGGCCACTTTTAATATCTCTTTATAAGGTTTGCCGGTATTAACAACAATTTCTACATCAATATCGGCCTTTTTTTCAGTTTTGTCAATCAAGTTAAGCAGCTCGTCCTTAACCATCTGTATAACTTCATCCTTAACAACAACTTCGGCCAGTCGTTCCGAGCGCTCAATAACATGAAGCAGGACAATGTTGTATCGGTAATCCAGAGTGTGGTTAAGAGCAAAGGTTAAAGCGGCACGAGATTCAATATCAAAATTGAAGGGGATAAGTACTGTTGGCCGGCTATTGTTCATGGTTTTATTATTAATTGTATTTTTGCAAAATTATTCAAAAAATGAAACCATGAGAAAGATGAAGAACGCAGAATTGGTACTTAACTCAACCGGAGCAATTTATCACCTGAATTTATTTCCCGGCGATGTGTCGGAAACAATATTTTTAGTGGGTGACCCCGGTAGAGCTAAAATTATAGCTGATCATTTTGATGAGATTGAATTGAGCAAATCAAACCGTGAAATAAACACTTTTACAGGCTATTACAAAGGCAAGCGCCTTTCTGTTCTTTCAACTGGTATGGGAACTGATAACATTGAAATTGTGGTAAACGAACTGGATGCGCTCTTTAACATCGATTTTAAAACAAAACAGCCCAAAGAAACCATCACGTCACTAAATTTAATTAGGATTGGTACTTCGGGTGCACTGCAGGCCGACATTCCGGTTGATGAAAGTTACGTGGTTTCGGCATACGCTTTAGGCCTTGACGGCCTTGCATGGTTTTACGAAGACGGCCCTCATGTAATTGAAGAGTCGCTCACCAACGATTTTATCAGCACCATGAAATGGGACGCCGACCTGCCAAAGCCTTACGCCATTAAAGGCTCCGATTTTCTTATTAAAACATTGTCGGGCGATTGGCGAAAAGGAATTACTTTAACAGCTCCGGGATTTTATGCTCCGCAAGGCCGCGAGCTTCGCTTAAAAGTTAAAGACAACACCATCATCGACAGGGCACGGCAATTTGGCTTTGAAGGCTATCAGGTTACCAATTTTGAGATGGAAACATCGGCACTTTATTCGTTATCAGCCATGCTGGGGCACGAAGCCATGACGGTTTGCGATATTATTGCCAACAGAATCAGCGATAACTTTAACCCCAATTATAAAGCCAGCATGGAAAATCTTATTCAGCAAATGCTTGACAGGGTTTTGGCGCTGTAATAAACCCTTTGGCTAAACAGGCTCGTGAAAAAATTTCTTAAATACCTTTTATATACAGCTTTGGCTGTTGCCTTTGCCTTTGCGCTTTTTTTGGGATGGACAACGCTTGTTGAATACAGGCCTGATGCCGATGAAACACTGGAAAACAGTACCCGGCTCCAAAATCCGATAAGTAAAGATACGTTTAACTTGATGAGCTGGAACATTGGCTATGCCGGCCTCGGTGCCGAAATGGATTTCTTTTATGATAGCGGAAGCAGGGTAAGGTCGTCGCGAAAAATGGTTCGCAAGCATGTTGACAATATCAAACAGTTTTTAAAACAAAACGACTCCATCGACTTTTGGTTTATTCAGGAAATTGACATTGACTCAAAGCGCAGTTGGAGTATCAACGAACTAAAAGAGGTTTCAACTCTTTTAAATAATAATTACAATGTTGCTTTTGCTAAAAACTATGATGTTCCGTTTGTTCCCGTACCATTTACCAATCCTATGGGACATGCTAAATCGGGAATATTCTCAGCTTCGAAATATGGTTTCACCGAGGCCAAACGGTATGCTTATCCTTTAATTGCTCCCTGGCCTCAACGTTTGTTTTTGTTGCACCGGTGTTTTATTTTGTTGAGGATTCCGCTTAAAACCGGCCGTGACCTGGTTGTTATCAACACCCACAACACAGCCTATATTTACGACAGCACGTTGCGAATGAAAGAGTTGCATATATTGCGTAAAAAAATGACCGACGAATACGCCAAAGGAAACTATGTGGTTGCCGGTGGCGACTGGAACCAAAATCCTCCCGGTTTTAAACCTTCCGGAAATTTTAACGGACAACGATTTGTTGCAGCCAAATTACAACTTGCTTCAGGATTTTTTCCAAACAACTGGACGATTGCTTACGATAATAAAGCACCATCCAATCGACAGAATTACAAACCTTTTGTTAAAGGTGAAAACGGTACTACCGTGATAGATTTTTTTGTGCTGTCACCCAACATCGAACTGCTTACCGTTAAAAACATCGACCTTAACTTTAGCGACAGCGACCATAATCCGGTTTTTGCTAAAATAAAACTGTCAGATGTGAAATAGTTATACAATGCTGTATAACAAGGCTTTTGGTTGATTTTTTTAAACTACTCTTATTCCATTCCAATGGCAACAAAAGGATTGTTTTCTTTTTCGTGGCCTATGGAAGTTTTGGGGCCATGGCCTGGAAACACATCGGTACTGTCGGGAAGCGTAAACAGTTTTTCCCAAATGCTTTTCTGAAGCAAATCGTAATTACCTGTTTTAAGGTCGGTACGTCCGATGCTTTCTCTAAAGAGAACATCGCCCGTTATCACAAAATTGCCTTCACTGTAAAAGCAAACACTGCCATCGGCATGGCCGGGAGTTTCGAGTATTTTTAAAGTGGTGTTGCCAAATGTAAGCGGTTTTTCTTCAGTAAGAAACCGGTCAATTTGTTTTACCCCCTCCATTTTTACCCCGAAAGTTTGGGCATAAATATCGGCATGGGTTAAAAATCCGGCACACTCCTCGTGAGCAGCCAAAGGTATGTTGTAGGTGCGACATAAAGTGTAGTTACCTACAATGTGGTCGATATGAGCGTGGGTGTTAACCAGCAAAACCGGTTTTAAACCCTCCGATTGAATATAATCGTCAAGTGTTTTAAACTCCTCAGGGGTGCTGCATGCCCCGTCCACAATTATGCATTCGTTACTTTCGTCGCTAATAACAAAGCTGTTAACCTGATAAGGGTTAAAAACAAATTGTTTAATTTTTGTCATCTTTTTCTGTTTTAAGCGGCAAAGGTAACATAGAAGATTATTCCATTTATACTTTTTATTGTATAAAAATTTTTTACTTTTGCAGCCCGTTCACAAAACGTTTGGCCCGAGTGGCGGAATTGGTAGACGCGCTGGTCTCAAAAACCAGTGAGGTAACACTCGTGCCGGTTCGATCCCGGCCTCGGGTACAAAGTAACTTAAACCCTCTATATTAAATATTGATATGGAGGGTTTTTTGTTTTTTTAAAATACTCGCCTTTAGGATGCTTTAAAATTCACTTACCTTTGCATCTTTTCAAAACCAAAATAAAATGAATAAGCAATCCAGCCGCTTTTTACCCATCCTTTTTGCCATTGTTTTAGTTCTTGGAATGATAATGGGAGCCTTGCTCAATAAAAACCAATCGGCAAAACACGGCCTCTTTACCGGCTCCAAATTCGGATCATCAAAAATTGATCAGATACTGGATTATGTGGTAACCGATTATGTGGATACCGTTAACCGTAAAGAGCTTGAAAAAGATGCCATTGAAGGGATGCTTGAAGATTTGGATCCCCATTCATCCTACATAACAGCCAAAGATTTTCATGAAATTAACGACCCTTTGATGGGTAGTTTTGAAGGGATTGGTATTTCGTTTCGTATTGAAAAAGATACCATTATGGTTATTAACACCATCCCCGGAGGGCCTTCGGAAAAGGTAGGATTGATGGCGGGCGACAGAATTGTAAAAGTGAACGATTCGGTTATTGCCGGCAACGGAGTTACCAACAACAAAGCGGTGAAGTTGCTTAAGGGGCCAAAGGGTACCAAAGTAAAAGTTTCGGTGTTTAGAAGGGGAATTCCCAATTTGCTGGAGTTTACAATTACCCGCGATGTTATTCCCATGTACAGCCTCGATGTGGCTTATATGGTTAACGACAGCATCGGATATATTGCTTTGAATAAGTTTTCGGCTACCACCCCCAAGGAATTTAGCAAAGCTTTACATACTTTGAAAGAGAAGGGGATGACAGCGCTTATTTTGGATTTGAGAGGCAATCCGGGAGGCTTTTTAAATGCTGCCATTGATGTGGCCGATGAATTTTTGCCCGACCAAAAACTTATTGTTTATACCGAGGGAAAAGCCCGTCCGCGACGTTACGCTTTTGCAACCAAAAAGGGCGACTGGGAAAAAAACACATTGGTAATCCTGATTGATGAAGGCTCTGCATCAGCCAGCGAAATTGTTACCGGTGCGGTGCAGGATAACGACCGTGCTACTGTAGTAGGAAGGAGATCCTTTGGAAAAGGTCTTGTGCAAGAGCAGATGCTACTGGCCGACAGCTCAGCACTCAGGTTAACCGTTGCCCGGTATTACACACCTACCGGACGATGTATTCAAAAACCGTACAAGAAAAACGATTTTAAGGATTATTACGAAGAGGCTTATCACCGCTATCTTGATGGCGAAATGAAAAGCGCCGACAGCATTCATTTTCCCGACTCGTTAAAATATACAACTCCCGGTGGAAAAGTGGTTTACGGTGGAGGTGGCATTATGCCCGATATTTATGTGCCCATTGTTACCGACAGCATCCATACATTCTATAATATACTGGTTAACAAAGGTCTGCTTTATCAGTTTGCCTTTAATTACACGGATGAACACCGAAAAGAGCTTAAAAAGTATAAAGATTATTCAATTTTTGACAGCGGTTTTAATATGTCGGATGCCGACTATCAAAAATTAATTGAATTTGCCAAAGAAAAGGGTATAAAACAAAACAGCAAACAGCTTACCGCTTCAAAAAGTAAAATAAAAACCCTGTTTAAAGCTTATGTGGGAAGAAATATTTTGGAGGAAAAAGGTTTTTATCCCATTTATCATCAAATTGACCCGGTTTTTAAAAAGGCGGTTGAGGTAATTAACCATAAGGAAGAGCGGTAGAGAATTGCTGCCGGCTGATTAATTTTGAGAGAAATTGTAATATAAATAAAATACCCCGGGGTTCAGTCCGGGGTATTTTATTTATTCCCAAGATGAATGGGGCTTCATATTTGCCCCGGACTGAACCCCGAGACAAACAGAAAAACTTCATATTTGCCCCGGGCTGAACCCCGGGGCAAAGAGAAAAACTTCATATTTGCCCCGGGCTGAACCCCGGGGCAAAGAGAAAGGGTAAAAAAGCCCTAAAATTTTCTAATCCTGAAAAACCTTCCTGCGATAACTATTCTCCCAAAAACCTTTCGGCTTCAATGGCGGCCATGGCACCGGTTCCGGCGGCAGTAATAGCCTGACGGTAGTGCTTATCCTGTACGTCTCCGGCAGCAAAAATACCGGGAACATTGGTGGCGGTTGAATCGGGTTTGGTAATCAGGTAACCCGTTTCGTCCATGTCAAGCTTCCCTTTAAAAATATCGGTATTTGGTTTGTGGCCAATGGCTACAAAAAAGCCTTCAATGTCAATTTTAAACTCTTTATTGGTTTTATTGTTGACGAGAATTGCACCGTTCAGGGCTTTGGTAAACCCTTTTACTTCACCAACAATTTCTTTTACTTCGGTATCCCAAAGCACTTCGATGTTGGGTGTGTTAAGCACTTTGTTCTGCATGGCTTTGGAAGCCCGTAGCTGGTCGCGGCGGTGAATCAGATATACTTTGTTACAAAGATTGGCAAGATAGGTGGCCTCTTCGGCAGCGGTATCGCCTCCCCCAACAACAGCCACATCTTTACCTTTATAAAAGAAACCATCGCAGGTGGCACATGCCGATACGCCACCGCCTTTAAATTTTTCTTCCGACTCAAGACCCAGATATTTTGCGGTAGCTCCCGTTGCAATAATGACAGTTTCTGCCAATAATTCATTGCCATCGTCAATTTTTACCTTGAACGGACGTTGTGTTGTGTCGATTTCGGTGGCCACACCCCATCGGATGTCGGCACCAAAACGCTCGGCCTGTTTCTGGAACTGTTCCATCATGGCCGGGCCGTCAATACCTTCGGGATACCCGGGAAAGTTATCAACTTCAGTAGTGGTGGTTAGCTGTCCGCCAGGCTCCATTCCCTGATAAACAATGGGATTTAAATCGGCACGCGAAGCGTAAATGGCCGCGGTATATCCGGCAGGGCCGGAACCGATAATTAAACATTTTGTATTTTCCATATCTGTAATTTGTTATTTAATTTACTATGTGTTAGACAACTGTTTTTGCAAAACTGACAGCAAAAGTCGTAATTTTCTTTCAACAAAAGCTTTTACCTTATCAATAAAAATGCCAATTTCCATTTAAAGCAATGTATGACACGATGGCAACAGAGCCGGTTCCTGTTTTGATATGCCGGATTATTTTTTTGGATATTTCGTTAGGGACAAAACCTGCCCGCATTTTAATAGTACACTGATTGGGCTGACAGAACTGATTATTATGATAAGAAAAAGAAAATCAGTGTCCTATTTTGGTTTAACAAAACTTTTAACACATCAAAATAGGAATCAGCGGCTACATCTCTTCTCCGGGCTTTCCGGAAGCTTTCGGAACCGCGTGAGAGTGAGAGAAGATGAAATCAAAACCTGTCTTCATCCTCCGGGGTTTAGCCCGAAGCTACTCCAAACTCGAACAAACAAACTCTTTCAGTTTTGCCTGCCTGCTTTCGGCAGGCTTCAACCAAAAAGGTTTTGGCTGAAACCAACCTACCCTCTTATCTTTTTTTCGATGGCGGTGGTTGAGTAGCCGGGTAAAAAATCGATGGTAACAACGCTTCCTCCTTTGGCAGTTACAATATCGGAACCTACTATTTCATGGGGTTTGTAATCGGAGCCTTTTACCAATATATCGGGCTGAACCAGCTTGATAACCTCGTAGGGTGTATCTTCATCAAAAATAATAACCAAATCAACAAAACGCAGGGCAGCCATAATGGTGCTTCGCGACACCTCATCTTTAATGGGTCGGTTGTCGCCCTTTTGCAGCCTGCGTGCCGAAGCATCGGAGTTGACTCCTACAATTAAAAAGTTTCC
This sequence comes from Bacteroidales bacterium, assembly GCA_015493215.1. Classification (GTDB taxonomy): domain Bacteria; phylum Bacteroidota; class Bacteroidia; order Bacteroidales; family F082; genus B16-G9. Next base: position 9,779 of record WGDP01000273.1, read on the forward strand.
AAGGTCTTTGGCTTTACTCAAATAGTCGATATGACCCAGATGCAACAGGTCGAACACCCCGTTGGTAAAAACTATTTTATCATGCTTAAATGCAACCGATGCCAACCGAAAACGCAATTTTTCATCATCGGCGCGAAAGATTTTTTGTTGTATGCGTTCAAGATTATTCATTGAGGGGTTTTTGTTTTTTTGATAAAATCATAATCATAAAATAAGAAAACCCGCCCACCACGAGGTTCAACAATGTTTGGCCGGCATGTGTAATGGCAGCAAACGAGCCGGCAGCAACGGCATCAATTCCATATACTTCGTGCAGCAGCGACTTAATAATAAAATGATAGGCGCCAATGCCACCCGGAACAGGAGCAACAATGCCCAGGCTTCCGATGCCAAGCAGGGTGAGGGCGTCACCAAAATTCAGGAATGCGGTTTCGGGCAGCATCTTAACCGGAAAATAAACCATAATGGCATACAGCAGCCAGATTAAAAAGGTATAAACAATAAATAAAACCTTCTGTTTTAACTTCATAATGGTTTTTATCCCTTCCCAAAGGCCGTCCAAAAAAAGTCGTACTTTACTGTAAAACGAAAGTTTTTTTATTTGTGCTCTATACCGATACAGAAGCCATATTGAAAGCACAAAAAACAAAATTATTCCACCAACAGTCAACGAAATAGCCCAAACATTGTTGGAAAGGCTTCTGAGGATAGGTGAAAAAATATCGCCAACATATTTACCTAAGAGTTTGATTTGAAAGATGATAACGAAAAAGATGATTAGCAGCAGCATAAGCATATCCAAAAGCCTTTCCGAAATTACCGTTCCAAACAAGGCGTTAAAGGGAATTTTTTCTTTTTTTGAAAGCACTCCACATCTGGCAAATTCACCCATCCGGGGCACCGCAGTATTGGCCATATAGCCTATCATCAGCGAATAAAATGTGCTCCACAACCTTGTTTTGTAACCCATTGAGTTGATGAGCATATTCCAGCGGAGGGAGCGTACAATGTGTGAAAGGATAACGGCTATCAGCGAATATAAAACCCAGATATAGTGGGCGTTTTCAATGTCAATCCAAACTTCCGACAAATCAAGTTTACGAAAACTCAGCCAGAGCAGAAAAAATCCCAACCCAAGGAAAAACAGATATTCTAAAACGGTAACAAGGCGGCTTTTCTTCTTACTGCTCACGGTATTATTTTAATTGATTGTTTTCGTTGGGAAAAACAATGGTAGGTTTAAATGTTTTAGCCTCTTCAAAATCCATGGATGCGTACGAAATAATGATAATCAAATCGTTCACCATCACCTTTCGGGCGGCAGCGCCATTGAGGCCAATCACACCCGAGCCTCTCTGCCCCGTAATGATATAGGTTGAAAACCGCTCGCCGTTGGTAATGTTATAAATGCTTACCTTTTCGCCTTCAATCAAATTTGCAGCCTCCATCAGGTTTTCATCAATGGTAATGCTGCCCATATAATCGAGGTTGGCTTCCGTAATGGTAGCGCGGTGAATTTTGGATTTTAAAACTTGTATATTCATTGTTTTTAATAAATGAGAGCGGCAAAATTACTAATAAAATCGGATATTATCTATTAATCTCACATCACCGAGAAACGCGGCAACAAACCCGATGGTTCCTTTCGCTTTTTCCCACCGTTTAACGGGCTGTAAAAAAACAGCGTCGGCAAGCTCGAAATATTCAAGTGTAAACGCAGGCTGTTCTTTAAACTTATCGGTAACCCATTGCACAATTTCCAAAGGCGACTTTTCGGTTTTCAGCCTGACAGCTTGTTGCAATGTTTGATGAATAAAAGGAGCCAAAGCCCTTTCGTCGGGGGTAAGGCGCTCGTTACGCGAACTCATGGCAAGCCCGTCGGATTCACGAACAATGGCACAGGGAACAATTTCCAAAGGCATGTTCTCCATTTTTACCAGCTGCTTTATAATGGCCAATTGCTGAAAATCTTTCTCACCAAAATAGGCTTTGTCGGGGGTAATGATGTTGAACAGCCGTTTTACCACCACGGCAACGCCGTTAAAATGCCCCGGGCGAAAAGCGCCTTCCATCACCGTTTCCAGCTTGCCGAAATCAAAATGTTCGGTAACCTTTTCTTCGGGATACATTTCGTCAACCGTGGGGGCAAACACCACGTCGCAACCAACACTTTTTAGCAGTTGCTTGTCCTTTTCCAGGTCACGCGGATACTTTTTTAAATCTTCGGGATTGTTAAACTGAATGGGGTTCACAAAAACACTTACCGCCAGCAAATCGTTTTCTTTTTTTGCCCTGCGCATTAAAGTGAGGTGCCCCTCGTGCAAAGCGCCCATGGTAGGGACAAAGCCAATGCTTTTCCCCTCCTTTTTAGCCTCCAAAAGAAACTGTTTTGTTTGCGATATGGTGTTCAAAGTTTTCATAATACTTACTGAAGTTTTTCATATAAAACTTAAATCCTGAACAATTGAATAACAATTCATTATGTTAATACAAAATCCTTTGTGAGACTTTGTGTCTTGGTGTCTTTGTGGCTATTATTCAATGCTTTGCCACAAAGACTCAAAGGCACAAAGGTACACGAAGTTCAATAATTTACATTTTTAATTTTTTAAATTATTGGGATTCATTTTGTTATAAATCAATGATTTCTATAATATCCTGCCACAATATGTTTAAAATAACTGCGAAACTTCAGTTAATTATTTCCATTCAAAATATCCCACAAATCCTCTTCGAGAGAATTATAGGGGGTTTCCACAATCCTGCCGATTTCGGCATCGCCTTTAAATACAATAAACGTTGGAACCCGCTCAATATTATACTCGCCAATATCCTGAACAACGGCCTCTTTGGCACGGTTAACCGCAATAAGGGTTATGTTGGAGGAGTCCATGCCCGCTTCATCCATAATTTTCATAAAACGCGGAACCTGCTCCTGACTGTCGCCACACCATTGGCCAAAAACAACCACTATCGAAACATCGTTTATTTTGGTTTTCAGCTTGTTAATCAGTTTCTCCGATGGTTTGTAATCTTTATATTCGGGGTTAAAATAGTTTCCGAACTCGCCCGAAGTAAGTCCCTCACGGTTACAAATACCCACCAATACTTTTTGATTCAAGGTTGAATCGTAAGCTGTGGCATTTACCTTTTGTGCAAACGATGTGCTGCTGAAAGGCAATATAAAAAGTAAAACAACAATTAATTTCTTCATCTTTTATTAACTTTACCGTAATTTTAAAAAAACAAAGGTACAACCAAATTGAGAAAAAGCGTTAAAAAAAAATCAACGGACGAAAATATTAAGCCGGTAAAGCTTTGGAAACTGTTTCAGCTTTTTGTGGTTTCGTCGTTTGCAGCGGTGTTTGCTTTTACATTGGTGTGGTTTCTTACCAACTGGTCGGCGCTCTATTTTGCGTACGATTTTAATATTCCGGCACATTTTAATTTGAGCGGATTGTTTTTTGATGTTGATAAAACAAGCCCTATGTGGACCTTTGACGCCACCGTTACCATTTTGCTTTCGAGGCCGGTAGCCGCCATGCTCATAGCGGTTTTATCGTTGGGTGCTTTTGTTTTTATTAAGCGCAAGCTGATAAGTTTTTTCTTTTTTCTTTTTTGGATGAATGTTTTAAGCTTTAACATTGCCCTGGGCGGATTGGTGGACGATGCCATTATGGGTTCGGGTACCTACGATGTGCTGCTGCTTTTGAAGTTGAACCTCACCGTGGTGGTTTTCAGCAGCCTTGTCATTGTTTATTTTTTATACCGCGTGGGGATAATTAATTTTTATGTGATAAAGGCCTCGTTTCCGGAGCGGTATTTTGCCAACCCGCAAGGCAGGTTCATTTTTTTAATGATGGCTGTTGTGCTGCCATGGCTGCTTTTATTTACCTTTCCATCGTTTGACAATAGCGCAGGTTATACTTTGTTGGGTTTGTTAAAAAATGTGTCGGTGATGGTCATTCTGCTGCCGGCGTTTTTTCTAAAGCCTGCAAAAAGCCGGATGGCTCATCTCGAAACGGTTCAAATGCCGCAAAAATTCGATTGGTTTAACCTTGTTTTGTTTGCAACAGGAACTTTTCTGCTGTATTATTTTATGGTAGATGGAGTTTATCTTTATGCCTGATTGTAGTTTAGGCCACAAAAACATGTAAAGAAGTTGTTTTTCATCGGATTTAGCGGATTACACGGATTTTTGTTAAGTCCCGAAGAGGGATGTCATTTGAATAGCACCGGGTGAAGCCCGGTAGATAAAACAATGGTACAGTAAGCCCCCGAAGCGGGGCGTTACCGAAGCATTTGGTATTACACCCCTTCGGGGCTTTAACTATGCTTTTTGTTTATTTCCATACGCTAACACGTATGGTTATTCACATTTCATCCCATTCAGGGATATAATAACTCTGTTTTTTTGAGATTTTTAGCAATATGACTATACATTAGTAAACATATCAACAGGAAATAGCCATCCTTTGCAAAAAAAAACTTGCCTATGACATTTCAAAGTTGTTTGGTTTAAAAATTGAAGAGGTCTTTATTTTTGAAGAGGAGGATTGACATTCTTGGACTACCAGCCCGTGATTTCGTTCAGGCGGGCGCTCAACATGCCAGCTTCCTCCTTCTGCTCTTTGTCATACTTCGACTTCCTGCCCGACTATG
>WGDP01000274.1 GCA_015493215.1 Bacteroidales bacterium
TGTTTTTCATACCGTCAATTACACCCCTTCACCCATGACAGGGTGGTTGTCGTTGGTAAATCTTTTTCCCGAAACAGGACGCACGCATCAGCTGCGCATTCACATGGCTTCGTTGGGGCACCCCATAGTGGGCGATAAACAATACACCGTTGACAAGCCGTTGTTGCGTGGAAAAGGCCTTTTTCTATCCGCAGTGGAAATTGGCTTTATTCATCCTGTTACAAAGCAGATGATGAATTTTACCATGGATGAGCCTTCTAAGTTTGGAGCCTTGCTGCGTAAAGAGGGAAAACATTTATCCTGATAGAAATTTATCTACTTTTGACACGATGAATCTTTCACTTGCAAAATACGATGCCAAGGTGCTTATGGCTTTTGGAGAAACCTTTTCGGAAGAGAAGGGTGAGTTTCTTAACTGGCTGTTAAAGAACGGGTATCCCGAGCTGGCTGCTTTAAGTAGTGCCATCAGGGGCAGCGAAGAGGCGGTTAAATGGTTGCTGGCGAATCATTATCGTCATTATGCTGCGCTGGATGCCGCCATCGACAAGCAGCTTCCGGCCTACCGCTGGCTCATTGCCAACGGCCACGATTTTCTTGCTGTTTTTGCCGATGCCGTTAATCGTAATCCTGTAGCCATACAGTGGTTTAAAAAACATGATTTGGGGATTTTTCTCATCCTTGCAAAAAAAATTTACGATTTCCGCGAAAATCAAACCTACGACTATCACAAAATACACTTTTGAGTTTTTACTTAAACTCCTCCAGTATCATTTCATTAAAACCTTTTGTTCCGTACGTTTTGTTGTGTCCGGTTGAGTCGGAATAGATAAAAAAAGCTTCAAGGGTTGAATCGTGCTCCACAAAATTGCGTGCTTTTTCAAATCCCATCACCATAAAGGATGTGGCATAGGCATCGGCTAAGGCAGTGTTGGTGCTGATTACCGACACGCTAAGCAATGAGTGTTTTACCGGGTAACCTGTTTTAGGGTCGATGGTGTGCGAATATCTGACACCGTTTTTTTCGTAATATTTTCGATAGCTTCCCGAGGTTGCCACCGACCTGTTTTTAAGGCCGATAATAGCTTTTAAAACCCTGTCGTCCTCTTTGTGTTCAGCAGGTTTTTCAATGCCTACCCTCCACAATGAACCGTCCGGTTTTTGGCCTTTTGCCATTACCTCTCCGCCAATATCAATAAGATAGTTGTTTATTCCTTTGCCCTCCAAAAATTCAGCCACAACATCATCGGAGTATCCTTGTGCAATGGCATTAAAATCTATTTTTAAACGGGGGTCGGCCTTAACTAATTTGTTATTTACCAACTTCACCTTTTCATAGCCGGTAAATTCCATCAAGCTGTCAACAATGGCCGAATCAACATGCGTTGTTTCATCAAAACCAAAGCCCCAGGCATCCACCAAAGGTTCCACAGTGCAATCAAAAGCGCCGTTGGTAGCCTTCGAAACCTGTTGTGAATAGTTAAAATTATCGGCAAACCATTTATCAATCACAACAGATGAATCGTTGTTGTTTACCCGTGAAAGAATTGATGTGGGAACCCACAGCGAAACAGATTGGTCGAATGCATCAAGTAAAGAATCGATTTCGGGCTTCAGGTTTCGCTGTTGCCTGTCGTAGTAAATTATTGAATAGTAAGTGCCTTGTGCCGTCCCTCTGAGGTGCACTGGTTTTTGTGTGGGCGTACATGCTGCCAACGAAACTGTTAGAAAAAGAAAAATCAGGTGCTTCATTGGTTAATTTAGGCTAAAACCTGTACGACAGATTTACCGATACTCCGCCGGTGGTACGTACCCTTTGGTTGTAATCCGGAGGCATTTTAAAAACATAACGCACACCAATTGAGCCAACAATAGAAAAACTTAAAGCTTTAATGGGTGTAAAAATTACTCCGTTGTTAACCAGAAGCTTAAAGTAGCCTGTTGTTTCGTTGTAATCTTGTCCGTAATGGTCTCCGTAATAGTAATAATCCCATTTGGCAGAGCCTATGCGTGCTCCCGGGCCGGTAATAAACCGCCATTTTCCTTGTCCTGTGGGATAAAAATTAACATTTAACCCGGTATAAAATTGGTTGACGATATCATCAATATTAGCGTAACGGCCGTATCCCAACGATAAGGGTATTTCAAAGCCTATTTTACCGCTTTTATTTATCCTCTCGTAAGATATTGTAAAGCTATTTACAATTAAATCAGCTAAATGATAGGTGAACAGGTTTTTGTTAAATTCGTTGCGCATTACAATTTTTTTTACCGGTTCAAAAAACTGCAAGCGGCCGTCTTCAAAGGCAATAAGGCTTATGTCGTTGCTTTTAATGGCTATTTCAGGCCCGTTTGGCTTATTAAAATCTTTATATCGCACTTCGGCAATATCAATGGTAATGTCTTTAGCAGCAATGCGATTGTTGTCGCGGGTATAGATGTAATCCTGACTGAATGCCCCGTATCCGGTTAACAGGCTGATAATAAGTAATAAAAGAATTTTTTTCATAATTGATAATTGATTTGAAAATAAAAAAACAAAGGTAGAGAATAATAGATATGCAAGGTGTTAATACAAATATTTTTTTTGAAAGCCTCGTTTAAATATTGGCAAACAATCATGAATTTTTTTTGCGACTTGCCTGAATACACTTTATTCTTTTTATTATACAACAGTTGCCATATCAAAATTAAATAAAATGTATGGGCGCAGTCTAAAAAAATATACTTTTGGCAAAGTAAGAAGAAAAAAAATGACACGAAGCATATCTGCATGCAATACCCGTCAACAATAAGCAACATTATGGTACGACCAAAAAAACATCTCGGACAACATTTTTTAACCGATAAAAATATTGCCCGCAAAATTGCAGGATGCCTTACGGAAAATTGGCCGGTGGTTTGTGAGCTTGGCCCCGGAACGGGAATACTTACTGAAGCGTTGCTGGAAAAACCGGGCATTGAAAAGCTAAACCTTGTCGAAATCGACAGCGAGTCGGTTGACTATCTCAACACTCATTTTTCTGATGAAAGAATGGAGGTAATTGAAACCGATTTTCTTAAATATGACCTCGCAAAAATCAGTACCGGACCCTTTGCTTTAATCGGTAACTTTCCTTACAATATTTCCAGTCAGATATTTTTTAAAGCGCTGGAATACCGTGATTTAATCCCTGAAATTGCCGGTATGATTCAAAAAGAGGTGGCCGAAAGAATGACCGCTTCTCCGGGCAGCAAAACGTATGGCATTTTAAGCGTGCTCATGCAATCGTGGTACAATATCGACTACTGTTTTACGGTAAACGAAAATGTGTTTTTTCCACCACCCAAGGTAAAATCGGCTGTAATCCACATGAGGCGAAACAACAACCTCAGCCTGCAATGCGACGAAAAGCTATTGGTACAGGTGGTTAAAACAGCCTTTAATCAGCGGCGTAAAACCATGAGGAATTCGTTAAAATTATTAATAAGTGATAAAATAAAATTCAACAAAGTTTTTGACAAGCGGCCGGAGCAATTGTCGGTGGAACAGTTTGTTGAGCTTACGAGGATGATTGAGGAGGGAAGATAAAAGGGACAAGAGACAAGTCCCGATAGCTATCGGGAAGAAAAAATAAGCAATAAGCAACGAACAATATTCAATAAACAAGTGGGTATTATTCCGGGTCTTTATCGCGAACGATAACAAAAACTTCTTCGTTATCCTTTTTCATGTAATATTTTTCGCGGGCAAATTTTTCAAGCAGTGTGGTATCTTTTTCATACGCTTTAATTTCGTCGGCAGCTTTCCTTAATTCGGTTTTATAAAAATGTTCACGCGTGTCAAGATTGTGAAGTGTTTTGCTTAGCACGGCTTGCTCCCTAAGGCTGTTCTGATCAAAAAACGAAATCCATACCACAAAAAGTAATCCGGTATAAAAAAACCAATTATGCATGTATCGTTTATAGAATTTTATCATAGAGCAAAGTATTAAGGGGTTGTGAAAGGAAAAACCCTGAAACCCGATTGCAAAGATACGAGGTTTGAAAGAAATATCCTGTCGCCAATCAAAATATTTTACAAACTCCTGTGTGTTGATACAATATTTTTTACGACATTTACTGCAATAAAAAATCAACAATATGGAAACGAGTGATCAGCTTCAGGAAAAAATTATCCAACAGGTAAGTGCACCCCTATACAGTTCAAAGGGGTGGATGAAATTTATCGGTGTTTTATTAATTATAGGAGGTGTGTTTTATGCCCTCTCAATTGTGGGTATTATTTTTGCCTGGATACCCATTTGGCTCGGTATTTTGGTAACGGGTGCCGCCAATAAAATGGATTTAGCCTATAAATCGGGCGATAAATACTCATTTATTGAAGCGCAAAAAAAGATTGGCCTCTATTTTACCATTTACGGGGTGCTGATTTTAATCTTTCTTATCCTTACGCTGGTTTTCTTAATTGTTGCTTTGTCAACAGGCTTTTTAACCGAAATGATAAGTAATATTGAAAACTCGGGAATGCAGTACTATTAGTGGGCATTAGCAAATATTGGCTCACAGTTGCAAACTGTGAGCAGAAATATACAAGTATTGGTAGGCATTGGCTCTCAGTTGCAAACTGTGAAATGTAATGTACAAACAGTTGGCTCCCGTTACAAATTGTGAGCTGAAGTTGTGTAGCAATAAAAGATTATATCACAAATCAATAATTAAATTTAACAAGTATCAATGGAAACTATTAAAATGACATCAGGTAATTATTTTAAATCCATCAAGATAATTCACCTTGCCCTTGTAACCGGAGTTGTATTTTTTGCTTTAATTTCAATTTTACTTCAAGCTAAAGGATTTGGAACAGTTGGGCAGGAAATTGATAATGTACTCCTTATTGTTGTTCCAATATTTGTCCTTGCTGGTATTTTTGCAAGCAATTTTGTTTTTAAGAAAAAACTTAGTGAAGTTAGGAAAAAATCAAATTTGAAAGAAAAAATGGAAGAGTATCAGTCTGCTCTAATCATAAAACTTGCTCTTATTGAAGGACCTTCTTTTTTTGCCGTTATTACTTACCTGTTGACAGACAATTATATTTATTTAGGCCTAACAGCGATTTTGATTATTGTTTTCATAATTTATGCACCGAACAAGACTAAATTCATTACAGATTTAGAACTAACAAAAAATGAGTCAGACTTGATTAATAATTCCGAATCAGAAATAATATAGAAAAAGCACGAGCTAAAATACTAAATTATTGTATGCCATAGTTAGAGTGCTACTTAGAGAGTGAATTGTAAAACTGAAAATGCTCAAACTAAAGAAAATTATAAAATAAGGTTGCGCGGTACACCCCATATTAAAAGCCACCGTGAGGTGGGCTAAAATAAGCGAAAAGCATTTTTAATTTACAAGTACTTTTCCAAAGATTCGCCAAACTCATCTTCTTCGGGTTCAGGCTCGTAGTTGGCATATTGGGCGTGTAATTTTTTAAGGAAATCACCACCCCTCAAATAATTGATATAAAAATAAACTGTATCGGTTGTATAGGCAGTATTGCCGTGCGAATCGGTAATGTGAAACAAAAAGCTGTTGCTGCTTTTCTTGTCTTCAACCTTATATTTACCGGCAAGCTGCGAAATTACTTTTGTTTTATCCTCAGGAGATACAATGGTTGCAGAAGAGGATATTTTATTCTTTAAAAAGAAAAACTCACCATTGTAAAAATGAAATTGGAAAAGAAATTTGTAATATCCTGCCGTATCACGGTAAAAATAAATCATGTGCCCGGGAATATTATCGGCATTATCAATGGTAAAGTCAGCTTTATCCATCACATCAAACAATCGCTCTTCGGTTATTTCATCAATGGGAATTTTACCAAAAACCAATCTTTTTTCTGAGTTTCTGAACTCTGTCCCCTCTTCCGGTTCGTGAAAAATAGTTTCAATAAAGTTATCCATACTCACAATATGGTTTTCGCGGTTGTAGAATGCCGAGTTTTTTGAGGTTGTTTTACTTAGTTTTTGTTTTTTGCCAGATTTCCTAAACGAAAAAAGTCCCATAATAATAATTTTTAACGGTGGTTTGCAGCCACAAAGATAATAAGGTTTTTAAATAAAAAGTCAATGCTATAGGTTAAGTCTTGTTTTTTTAAGATTACCGGGCGAAGTTACTTTTTTCTGTCAATGGTAAACCGGATGATTTCCTTTAACATAGTTCGCGATTCACTTTCCGGAAAGGTATCCAGCAAACGAATGGCCTCTTTTTCGAACTCAGTCATTTTGTTTATGGTATAGTCTATTCCGCCTGATTGTTTTACCCTGTCAGTCAGCAGGTTTACCTTTTGTTTGTCGTTGCTGTGGTTTTTTACAATGTTTATATATTGCCTTTTTTCTTTCTTATCTGCATTGTTCAGCAGGTAAATAAGGGGCAGTGTCATTTTTTTTTCTTTGATGTCGATACCCGTGGGTTTGCCAATATCATCACCTTCACCAAAATCAAGAAGGTCGTCTTTTATTTGAAAGGCCATTCCAAGATTTTCGCCTATTTTGTACATTTTAGTTGTCGTGTCTTCATCAGCATGGGCTGAGGCGGCACCCACGGCAAAACATGAAGCCAACAATGAAGCTGTTTTGCGGCGTATAATATCGAAATAAACCTCTTCATCAATATCCAGCTTACGGGCTTTTTCAATTTGCAATAACTCACCTTCGCTCATTTCCTTAACTGCACGCGAAACAATCTCAAGCATTTTATAATCGTTGTTTTCAACTGCCAGCAGCATACCTCTCGACAGCAAAAAATCGCCGGCCAAAACCGCTACCTTATTTTTCCAAATGGCGTTTATTGAGAACCTGTTCCGCCTTTGGTATGAATCGTCAACCACATCGTCGTGAACAAGGGTAGCTGTATGAAGCAGTTCAACAAGCGTGGCAGCCCGGTAAGTTTTTGGACTGATTTTACCGGTGAGGCCTGCGCTGTAAAGAACTATAATCGGCCGCATCTGTTTTCCCCTTGTCTTCAAAATGTATTGCATAATAATATCCAGAAGAGCCGTATTTGATTTTACGGAAGTGCGAAAGACTTTATTGAACTCCGCAAGATGCCCCGAAAGAGGCTTTTTAATTTTTTTTAAACTATCCATAGGTAATAAGGCTCAAAATTAATTCTATTTTCGCTAAAATTTTTTTTATGGCAACATTTTTATTTGACGAACTAATATTCGGCCCGGTAAAAAGCCGGCGACTGGGGGTGTCGCTGGGCATAAACCTTTTACCTGTCGATAACAAATACTGTACTTTTAATTGTGTTTACTGCGAATGTGGCTGGACAGAATTGAAGGACAAAAAAATAGTTTTACCCAAACGCAACGAGTTTAAACAAAAGCTGGAAGCAAAGCTAAAAGAGCTGCAAGGCACCGAAAATGAGCCTGATGCCATTACTTTTGCCGGCAATGGCGAGCCAACCATTCATCCTGATTTTGATGCTATTATCGATGATACCATAGCTGCACGCGATGCCTTTGCCCCCAAAGCCAAAATAAGCGTGCTGTCAAATGCCAGCCAGCTGCATAAAAAAAGGGTGAAAGAGGCACTCAAAAAGATTGATAAAAACATTCAAAAGCTGGATGCAGGTACCAACGAAATGTTTCAACGCATTAATCAGCCGCTGGGCGACCTGTCGTTAAGCCGAATAGTGGATAAGTTGTTGTCGTTTCAGGGAAAGCTTATTATTCAAACATTGTTTATCAGAGGAAATTACAATGGAAAAACAATTGACAACACAACCGAAGAGGAAATTTCGAGTTGGCTTGAAATTGTTAAAAAAGTAAATCCTGAATATGTGATGATATACCCTATCGACAGGGATACTCCGGTAAAAAATCTGGTGAAAATTCAAAAAGAGGAGCTTGACAAGATTGCCGAAAGAGTTAACAAAGCAGGGATAAAAACAGAAGTTTATTATTGAGTTACTTCCTGGTATAAACATTAAAACCATTTACCTTTTCTACGGTAAATGGTATGTCGCAGGTTTTTATTAATTGTTCCATTTTTTCACCAAAATCATTTTCATAGTCTTCGGCTTCCATTACAATTTTTAAACTACCGGTTTCAAAACCCATTGAACTGATAAGTTTAATCCACTTGTATGAATAACCGGTTTTGGCTCCCGGAGTCGTAACATACAGGTCGTATTCCTTGTCGGCAGTATCGGCATCGGGAACTTTTTTATAGCCGAATAAAGCATTAAGCCGCTGCATGGCTTTATTATCCTTACGCACTTTGGCATACAGCTTTTTAATTCCGAAAACACTGCTAATTAGCTCGTTTATGGCAACGGTTCCTACCACAGGAATGAGTAATGCCGATAAATCGCGCTCTTTCATAAAAATACCTGCTTCGCCCGAGCGTTCCTCCCAATTTACATCTTTAACATTGATTAATCCCACACGACGCCCTTTGTATTCTAAAATAAAATAAAAGTTGTTAAAATTATTTATGCTGCGAAACCACTCAAGCTGCTCTTCGGGGGTAATAATTTTTTGATAAAGCATGTTTTTTCGAATGGCGTCCGAGTTTCGCCATTGCCTTACCAGTTCAATATCTTTTTCCTTTAAACGCTCAACAACCAATCCGTTAATCTCAATCTTCATCTTTTTCTTGTATAATATAAGGAGGCTTTTTGTTTTGCGACTGGTAAAGCCGGCTGATATACTCGCCGATAATTCCCAGACTAAACAATATCAGGCTTGTGGAAAGCATAATGCCCACAATAATTGATGTGTAACCCAACGGAACATCGTAAAATATTTTTGCAGCCACATAATAAGCCACAATAATTAAAAACAGAATGGAGGAGAACAAGCCGCCATAAACCATAAACTTTAACGGAAAATTGGTGTACGAAAGTATCAACTCAACCAAAAAGCGCCATAACTTACCGTAGGTGTATCCCGATTTATTTACCGTCCGCTTTTGATGGTCAACCCACGCATAATTGTGCTGTCCCGTGTACCACCATAAAAGTTCATCAATAAAAATTATGTTATGAGTATGGGGAAATATTTTTTTAACGATATCGCTTTTTATCAGTCTGAACGATGAAATGGTATCAGGCCTGTCGAGCAGCCGCCCGCCTGTTTTTCTTACAATTTTACTACCGAGATTACGTATTAGCGAGTGCTGTTTCTTTTTATAAACGCCATACACCAAATCGCTATTGTTTTCCTTTTGTTTGGCAATGAGCTTACCAATTTCTTCGGGTGGTTGTTGCAGGTCGTCATCAATAGTAATTACAAACTTTCCTTTTGCATGTTCAAGCCCGCAAAAAGTGGCATTTTGCTGTCCGTAGTTTTTTATAAACTTAATAATTGTTACCCTGTCGGGATTAAGTAACCTGATGGATTTAAGCACTTCCCAACTGTTATCCATGCTCCCGTCGTCAACAAAAACAAATTCAACGGTTTTATTAATCGACTTAAAAAAATCCACAGTCCGGTCGTAAAGTTTACGTAAAGTAAACTCGCTGTTGTAAACCGGAACAACTATGGAATAGTCAATCATATTAAAACAATTATCTATTGATTTTCTTTATCCCCTTTGGCGACCTCTTTTTTAAGAGCACCAAAAGCAGCTCTGCTTTCGTCTTCCGTCAAGGGTGCTTTTACAGTGCCAGCCTTAATACCGGCTTCTTTTTCTTCCACTTTTTTCAGTACCACATCGTAAACATCCTGCAGGGTGTTGGCGTTAATAAACTCATCGGCAACAAGCGTTACATCATATTCTATATTTACCAACACAACAAACATCAGGGCATTCACCGAATCCCAGTCCATGCTCTCTCTAAAATTTGTTTCAGGGGTTAACTGTCCTTTGGGTAAATCGGGAAATTCAGCTTCAATCTTTTGTATAAATTCTTCTATGGAAATCTTTTTCATAGGCATCCTTTTGTTTTAGCATGCAAAACTAAGTAAATTTAATTGTAATTTATATTCCTTATAATTAAATCGTTGAATCTGTTCGTAAGATTCTGTTTTTGATACAGATGTTGTTAGTCAACATATTTTACTATTTTTGGAGCAATTATAAGTATTTTGAGAAATGTATGTGGAAAGGAAACACAATATAAATTGATTTTATGGCAAAAAAATTACTTCTTATAAATCCTCGCAATCAACTTAAAAAGGGTTTGCTAAAGCACGGGTTTTCCAACTTTCCTCCTTTGGGGCTTGGAATTGTTGCCAGGCTTACGCCCGATGATTGGGAGATAGAAATATTTGATGAAAACTTTGATGATTTCGAATATATTGAAGCCGACCTGGTAGGTTTAACAGCTTTTACCAGCAATGTTTACCGTGCCTATCAAATTGCACAGGTTTATCGCGAAAACGGCGTGCCCACTGTAATGGGTGGCGTACATGTTTCCATGATGACAGAAGAAGCCCTTAACTACATTGATACCGTTGTAAAAGGGGAGGCTGAAAGCATTTGGCCTACGGTGATAGCCGATTTTGAAAAAGGGCAACTTAAAAGAACTTATGAGGGCGTAAGGCTGCCTGCCGACCAATTGGTTCCTGCCCGCCACGATCTTTTTCACCCCGATTATGTAACCGCTTCTATCCAAACAACACGAGGGTGCCCCTGGCGCTGCGATTTTTGTACGGTTCATGCCTTTAACGGCACTGCCTATCGCCAACGACCGGTAAAAGATATTCTTGATGAGCTTGAAATGACCATGCACAAGGAATTTTTGTTTTTTGTTGACGATAACCTGGTGGGATACAGTAAAAAGTCGATGGCACGTACCATCGAGCTGCTTAAAGGCATGAAAGAGCGGGGCTATAAGCGTGAGTGGTTTACGCAGGCATCCATTAACTTTGCTGAAAATGAGGAGGTGCTTCAGCTTGCACACGAAACCGGCTGCAAACTGGTGTTGATGGGCATTGAAACAGAAAAACTTGAAGGACTTGAAGAGACCAATAAAGACTTGAACCAAAAAATTGGTTTCGGACATTACGATGACATCTTTTCTAAAATGCATGAGTACGGAATCGGAGTTTTGGGTACTTTTATATTTGGCCTTGATACCGATACGCCGGAAGATTTAAAAAAACGGGTCGATTTTATAATAAACTCCAAAGTAGATGCCTACCAAACTTCAGTGCTTACCCCGTTTCCGGGAACAGGTACTTATCGTAA
>WGDP01000275.1 GCA_015493215.1 Bacteroidales bacterium
AAAAAATAAAGAGGATTTCCAGCGACAGCAAAAGCGACTACTTTATGGGCTCCGACTTTACGTATGATGATCTTGGCGACCGCAAACTGGATGACGACACACATACCCTGCTCCGTAGCGAAACCATCGACGGAGTTGACTATTACGTGGTACAAAGTATTCCGAAAGATGAAGATTACATGTACAGCAAAACCATCACCTGGATTCGCAAAGACAATTTTATAGGTCTGAAAAAAGAGTTTTATGATGAGGATGGTGAGTTGCTGAAAATTTTGAAAATCAAAAAGTTTGAAAAAATATCGGGAATATGGATTATCACCCACTCCGAAATGGAAAATGTTCAGAAGAGCCATCGTACAAGCATGAAACTTGACAATGTAAAAATTAATACCGGCATTCCATCGTCCAAATTTACCGAGCGGATGATGATGCGTGGAATTTAAGGTATCCCGGCCTCAACAGAAATCAATAAACTTGTTTAAAGTTAACCTGATGATAATGATCGTAAAATATTGTAAATCATAAAATGAATTCCATTATTCCCCTCCTTGGAGGGGATAAAGGGGTGGGTTTATCAAAAATATATTCACTTTTCTGATTTACAATATTTTACCAATAGTTCAATTATAAGACTTTAAACAAGTTCAATAAAAAGTTACAACCATGAAAATTATAAAAACAGCCCTGTTATTTTTCCTGCTGTCGGCTTTGGCACAAGCGGGCTTTTCGCAAACAATTGGTATCAATGGTTTTGTACGAAACTATACCGGAGTTCAGTATAACAACGGCGACTTTAACATGTTGCAAAACACTTTAAACCTCGATTTTAACCTGATGGGCGACAAAATGGCTCTCAAGGCTAACCCTTTAATTTACATATACAATATCGATAGCTTTGATGTTCGCATGCGCGAGATTTATCTCGATCTCTATTTTAACAGCTTCGACCTGAGGGTTGGTAAACAACAGATTGTATGGGGAAAAGCCGATGGTGTTTTTATTACCGACATCGTTTCGCCACTGAACCTTTCCGAGTTTTTGTTACCCGATTTTGATGAAATCAGGGTTGGCGTATATGCTGCCAAGTTCGATTTTTATTTTGGCAACAGCACCGTGGAAGCCATTTGGAAACCCATTTACGCCGGCAACGAATTTCCCGGGCCGGGTTCCATTTGGTATAAACCACCGGAGTTTCCCGCTCCGCCAACCTTTGATCATTCCAAAGAAAAAATCAACCCCTCGCTGGAAAACAGCGAAGCATACCTTAAATATTCGTTTTCGTCCTCTGCAATCGACTTTGACCTGATGGGAGCTTATACCTGGGATCAAACACCAAGCATGTATGTTGAAAAACAGTTTGGTTTTGATACGGTCAACCAAAAACCCTATCTGAAAGGGTTGCTTATTACCCCCGAGCACCATCGATTGTATGTTGCCGGAGGCTCCTTTACCTCAACCATTAAAAGTTTTGTTATCAGGGGCGAAGCAGCCTATTACGATGGTAAATATTTCCAAACCACCGACCCCGCCGCAGAGGGTGCACTGGTACAAAAAAATTACCTCCATTATGTTGTGGGGCTTGACTACGGCGTTGGAAACCTGAAACTGAGTGCCCAGTTCATTCAAAAATACATTATGGACTACAATGATATGATGAGCGATGATGAGTTTAACAACACCATGACTTTTCTTGCCCGTTACGATGCCATGCGTGAAACCCTTCATCTGGAGTTGTTTTCGTACGTAGGCTTAAACTATGGCGATGCCCTCATCAGGCCGAAAGTTACTTACGACTTTAGCGATGCATTCTCAATTTTACTTGGTGCCAATATTTTTACAGGCGACGAGCGGGGTATGTTTGGAAGATATCAGGATAATTCGATGATTTACACCAAGCTTAAGTATAGTTTTTAAGGGAATCCGGCCAACGGCCATTTTCCATACGCTTGAAACATTGATTTGTTTCGGAAAGTCCCGCCTTTGGCGGGGCTTTTTTATTTTGCCCGATACTAATATTATTACAGATGATAAACCGGGGTCAATTCTAAAACGCAGCTATTCCGGTAACATCCATACCGGTAATCAGCAAATGGATGTCGTGGGTACCTTCGTAGGTAATAACCGATTCGAGGTTCATCATGTGGCGCATGATGGGGAAATCGCCTGAAATGCCCATGGCTCCAAGAATCTGACGGCTTTCGCGGGCAATTTTTAAGGCTGTTTCCACATTGTTTCGTTTGGCCATGGAAATTTGCGCCGGCGTAGCTCTGTCATCGTTTCTTAAAATTCCCACGCGCCAGGCCAGCAGTTGCATTTTGGTAATGTCGGTAACCATTTCGGCCAGCTTTTTTTGCTGAAGCTGAAAAGAGGCAATGGGCTTGCCAAATTGTTTGCGCTCCAACGAATATCTTAGTGCCGTATCGTAGCAGTCCATGGCAGCGCCCATAACCCCCCAGGCAATTCCGTAACGTGCCGAATTTAAACACATCAAGGGGCCTTTTAACCCTTTTACGTTTGACAACAGGTTTTCTTTGGGAATCTTAACATTGTCGAAAACAAGTTCGCCGGTGGCAGACGCCCGTAACGACCATTTTTTAAGGGTTTCGGGGGTGGTAAACCCTTCCATTTCGCGCTCCACAATCAATCCTCTTACTTTTCCCGATTCGTCCTTTGCCCAAACCACCGCCACATCGCAAATGGGTGCGTTGGTAATCCACATTTTTGAGCCGTTCAGCAGGTAGTGATCACCCTTATCTTCAAACCGCGTTAACATGCTTCCCGGGTCGGAACCATGATTGGGTTCGGTAAGGCCAAAGGCGCCAACCCATTCGCCGGAAGCCAGTTTGGGAAGATATTTCATCCGTTGTGCTTCATTTCCAAAGGCATAAATGGGATACATTACCAGCGAAGTTTGCACCGATGCTGCCGACCTGATGGCCGAATCACCCCGTTCCAACTCTGTCATTATTACCCCGTAGGCAATTTGATCCATGCCTACCCCACCATATTTTTCGGGTATATATGGCCCAAAGGCGCCAATCTCTCCCATTTCGCGGATAAGGTGTTTCGGAAATTCATGCCGTTGCGCGTAATCATCAATAACAGGCATTACCGAGCGGTCAACCCAGTCGCGCACAGCCTTACGAATCAATTTATGCTCTTCGGTCAACAGCTCATCAACCAAATAATAATCAGGAGGATTGTACATTTTTTGCAGCTTTAAAATAAAAGGGGTAAAAATAGGTAAGATTTTGAGAGGGAAGAAGAAAAGTTGGGAAAACAGATCAAAAGCATCAGAAAAACAAAAACAGGGTGCATGAATCCAATGGATTTATTAGTTTTGTAATGTTGTGGTTATTGACTGATTTCTTTTTTTACAAATGAGATGCTTTTTATCACAAACTTAAATCTAACTTGCTAATAAACAAACAAAAGTGAAGAGTATTGTTGCTACAGCTGTTTTACTTTGTTTTATCACAAACGCTTTTACACAGGAGTTTGCTACCCGGTTATACACTACTAAAGACGGCTTGAAACAAATTCAGGTTACCAGCGTGTTACAAACACCCGACGGCATGATATGGGCGGGAACACATGGGGGACTGAGCCGTTTTGACGGACTAGAATTTAAAAATTATACCATGAACGATGGGTTATCTTCCAATTTGGTATATCAACTTGGGTATTGGGATGATACTCTATATGTGCAAACTAGGGATGGGATTGACATTTTTGTAAACGGAAAAATCAGAAACTGGTTTAAAGATGAAAAGACAAAAATCATTGCCGGGCAATTTTTTTTCACCAGCGAAAATCTTTATCTCATGGCACATAATTATGAAAAAGATTTTGTTATTGACCTTAGAAAAAAGTTTTTATGGTACTTCCCCGATTATTTACAAAATAAAAACGGGGTAATCGGAACGATGGTTGATGACCATGTTTTTATTGGGAAAAACAAGGTGTTGTATGAAACTAATTTTAATGATACGGTGGCAACTCCTATACAAACCTTTAAATCAGATATCATTGCAGTTGGTACTTTTAAGGATTCACTTGGCGTGATGTTAAAAACGGATAAACACCGTAGCAGCAACAACCCCGGCCCTATTGCTTATAACTTTAAAAAAGGTGAAAACAAGTTGGTTAAACAACTTTATCCGGCGGCCAAAAAACTAAAACTCTCAAACGATGAATATATTGACATTGTTAGTAATACTGAACAAGGTAGTGTTTTTTATGTTACTAATCAAGGAAAACTCATATATAAAGAAGGTGAAAAAATATTCCGGTTTAGTTCAAATTATAGCTTTATAAATGGGTTTTTTTACGATTCAAACGGAAATGAGTGGGTGGCAACCGAAAAAGGATTGTTGAAAATTTTTATGAACCGTTTTATATATTATACACCCAAACAGGGGTATCCTGATAATATTTGGGCTGCTGCCGAAATAAACGATTCTATTTTATTATTAGGATCCTATAACGGAGGTATCCATTTTTATAAAAACGGTTGTGAAATGAGAGTTGATGTTTCCGGTGCCAACTACGAGAAATGTTACATGGGAGCGTGTACAGGATTTAAAAACGACATATTTGTTTGTACATATCCCGGAGTTTCAAGATATACACCTTTTAATAATACGCTGATAACCATTGATGATAAACTAAAAGAACCAAGCCTGACACTTTTTAAGGATGTTAAAGACAGTACCATTTTAATTGGTAATTTAAGAACACTCGTTAGCTTACATAAAGACTTTTCAACCGATTCGGTTTTTGACATAACTTCCATCGGAAATTATTATACTATTATTTCATTGGCAAAACACAATGGTATAATATTGTTGGGGTTGTCAAAAGGGTTGTTGGAATTTAACCCAAATACGGGAAAGACAAAGTATCTTAATAAAAAAGAACGTTTTAACTCACTTGTAGTTGATGACAGAAATAGTGTTTGGGCAGCAACCGGAAACGGTTTATTTATAATGTTAAACGACACAGCTTTTTTTATAAAAGAGATTCCAAAAGATAATGAATTATCATCATTAATTATTGAAAACAACCGTTTATTTGTTGCCGGACAAGATGTTTTATATGTTATTAATCTGGATGATTATTATAATCACAAAGAAGCTTTTATATCTTATTTTGACTGGAACGACGGCTATTTCGGAAACAGCCCCCAACAAAACTCCTTTTTCAAAAATAAAAAGGGTGATCTTTTGCTCCCGACCGCCAATAATGTAGTAAAAATCTTTCCAAAAAAACTCAATTATTCAACAACACCAATAACCACATCAATTATTAATTTTTATATTTCTCCGGCAGATTCACTTTATGCGGCTGTTGACATAAATAAGGAGATAATTATTACACCTGAATTGAATAATGTTAAAATTGAATTTTTAAGTATCAATCAAAATAATCCCGAACATACAAGCTACCAATATACATTAAAAACCGACAATAGAATTTGGACATCTGTGCAAAAAACACGAAATGTTTCTTTCATTAATTTGCCTTCAGGAAAATATAAATTTATCATTAAAGCTTCTTCTAATAATCTGTTCAACAAGGCACCTGCCACTGAAATTCATTTCACCATCCTACCCCGTTTTTACCAAAAAACATGGTTTGTTGTTGTTTCAGGCCTGTTATTTATTGTTATTATCATCCTGCTTTTGTGGTATGTAAAAAAACGGGAGCAAAAAAAGAACAAAGGCAAAATGGAAGTGCTGAAGCTTAAAAACCTTGCGCTTACCAACCAAATGGACAACCACTTTATTGTTAACTGTACCAATAAAATAACCCTTCTTTTCGAAGCCGGAAAAATATCGGAAGGAAACAAATATACCCGTACCTTTTCGAGGTTTTTGCAACAAAACCTCATTTTTCTCAGGAAAGAAA
>WGDP01000276.1 GCA_015493215.1 Bacteroidales bacterium
AAAATAATCTAACATCTGCAATAATGAAAAACAAGCCGAGCCAATTAAAATACATGCTGCTTTTACTATCCGTTTTGCTTTCTTACGCAGCTTTTCCTCAAACCATCACCGTAAAACAAGACGGCACCGGCGACTTTACCACCATACAGGCAGCGGTTGACAGTGCCCAAAACGGCGATACGGTGCTGGTATGGCCGGGGGTTTATTATGAGAATATTGAAATTTCATCCAAATACATTACACTCGGAAGTTTAACTTTAACAACTGGTGAAGACGGCTATATATTCCAAACCATTATTAATGGAAACAGCAATGGGAGTTGCATAAAAACTTGGAATTGGGGTATTTCTGATAAAATAATCATTATTGGGTTTACAATTACAAATGGAACCGGAGCTGATTGTGGAGGAATTTGTGGTGGTGGCTTATTTATTGAATACACCAATATTGAACTTGACAATTGTTTAGTTAAAAAAAACAACTGTTTGGATTATGGTGCAGGAATATATTTATACGGTTCCATTGCTTACTTTTCTAATGTCACAATTACAAAAAACCATGCATATAATCGTGGAGGTGCGATTTTACTTTTAAATTATAGCCAATTAACTTTCGATACAATAAATCGTTGTAACATATACGAAAACTATGCAACAGTAGGCACCGATATTTACAAGTTTGATACCTTATCAATGGATGTTTATGTGGATACCTTTACCGTTCAAAACCCAGACTATTATTATGTTTTCTCTAAAAATTCTATGGAATTACCACAGGATGACATCAATATGCACATTCTACACCATAAAATTGAACAAACATTTGATGATTTGTATGTTTCTCCAAACGGTGATAATAACAACAGCGGTTTAACACCCGACAGCGCATTAAAAAACATTAGCTATGCTTTGTTAAAAATAGCTTCCGACACTGTTTCACCCGATACAATTCATCTGGCAAACGGAACCTACTCAATCTCTTCGGGCGAAATGTTTCCATTGAGTTTAAAAAGTTATGTTACCCTGAAAGGTGCCTCACGCGATTCAACCATTTTGGATGCAGAAGAATCCAACCGTCATTTAAATGGAATTCCCTCGGCTAAAAATTTTAACCTTATCAATCTTACCTTACAAAATGGCAATGGAAATATTTATAGTGAACCAATGCGCATTGGTTCTTTTACGATTGGAATAAATAATAATGTTGAGTTTAATAATTTACTGTTTACGAATAATATTGGTAATCATGTAGGTTGTGGAAGGTTTTTGCGAACTAAAAATTGCACTCTAAATAATGTTGAATTTTTAAATAATTACGGAGGAAAAGCTTTTGAAGCCGGTGACCCTGATATGGATACTATATATCTTAACAACTGCAAATTTATACGTGACGATCAAAATCAATCGTTAGGAGGGTTAAGCATATTCGGGCAAGGCCCCAACTGGCCTAAAACAATGACCGCTGTAATAACAAACACGCTATTTGCTCATAATCAAACAGGAAATTATTCGGGCTACTCCAGTAATTCAATATCAGTATTGTATGGGGCAAAAACCTATTTGGTAAATTGCACCCTGGCTGATAATTATTCCGAAAATGAAGATGGGGGCAATATTGGTGTTCTTGATAATGCATCAATGGAAATTTATAATTCAATACTTTATAATAATGTTCCGTCTGAAATATACATGTTTAATATGGCTTCCTATGAAACAAATTATTTAAGTATCTATCACTCGCTCGTTGATGGCGGCGAAGAAAACATCCAAATTACAACCGGCAACAATGTTTTGTACTACGACATTACCAACATCAACACCGACCCGCTGTTTTACGGCGGAGCCGAGTTTCCTTACAACCTGTCTGACGAGTCGCCCTGCATTGATGCCGGTACACTGAATTTACCACAGTTTATCCTTGACCACATGCCCGACACCGACCTTGCCGGCAATCCCCGCATTTTTAACGGTAAAATTGATATGGGCGCTTACGAGTGGAACCCTACTGTTTCGGTAAAACAAATTCCAAATACCAAAAAACAAATCCCAAGGCTTACGGCAGCGCCCAATCCATTTACCGCTCAAACAACTATTTCCACAAAATGGGACAACCCTGCCCACATCAACATTGAAATATACAACAACGCCGGCCTTCTTATAAAGACCCTGCAAAGCGGCTCACAGCCTGCCGGTAGTTGCAAAATTGTTTGGAATGGAAAAGATAATGCAGGCAACAATTTAGCGGCTGGTATTTATTATGTAATTTTACGTATTAATAGTAAAGAAATGGAAAGTTTAAAAATTATTAAACAGTAAA
>WGDP01000277.1 GCA_015493215.1 Bacteroidales bacterium
CCATCAAAACATAAAGCCTATTAAGGTCAAAAAACATGGTCGAAAGGCAAAAACAATTTTTAAAACCGGTCTCGACTTCATTACAAAATGCTTTCTTAATGATAGTTACATGCCGGAATTTAATATCTTTGAATTTTTGTCATGTACTTAGAAATAATTCTGTAATTTCCTTCGATTAGTTCTCTAATATTTTCTTGATTTAATTCAGACACAATCTTTCCTGAACGAATCTGAGTTTTTAATATTCTTGTCCTGGTTTTAAGTCTGTTTACCTGAAGTTTTGCATACCGCTTAGAATCTTTTGAGATATATTCTGCAATATCTTTCAAATCGTTTTTTGCTTGAAGTGTCCAATTTATTCGAACCATTTTTCAATTTCATTTTCCATTTCACTCTCCGATATTACTTCTCCATTCTCCGATTGCTTATTTCCCGTTTCAATCTTTTCAATTAAGATTAAATTCTCAACCAACTCATCAATTGAAAACTCTTCAGGGAATTTATCAAGCTGTTTTTTAAGTCTTTCTTTTGTCAACATTATAATTTATTTTTTATTAGTCCAAAGATACAAATAATACCTGTCGTTTCTTGATTGTGAGTATTTTTCTTAATATGCATGGTAACGGAAAAAGAACATATAAATCAAGTAACAAATTATATTTGAAGTAAGACAGCAATTGAAATTATGATACAATTTATTAATAAACTGCATCTTATCCATAAGTCAAATCTTAGACTTTAAACAACTTCAATCACTATAACATCAACTCACAACCAGCTTAAACCCTACACCGTGCACGTTTATCAGTTCCACATTGGGGTCTTCTTTTAAATATTTCCTCAACTTGGTAATATACACGTCCATCGAGCGGGCATTAAAATAGCTGTCGTCGAACCAAATTTTATTCAACGCAACCGACCTGTCAAGCACATCGTTAATGTTTTCGCAAAGCATGCGTAACAGCTCAGCCTCTTTTGAGGTTAACTTGTGCTGCTCCTTGTTAATCATCAACAGCTGCCGGTTATAGTCGAAGGTGTATTTTCCAAACTTGTATATGTTACTGCTGTTTTTTTTGTCGGCGGCCTGTGTTCTGCGTAAAATCGCTTT
The DNA here is from genome assembly GCA_015493215.1 of Bacteroidales bacterium. Classification (GTDB taxonomy): domain Bacteria; phylum Bacteroidota; class Bacteroidia; order Bacteroidales; family F082; genus B16-G9. Next base: position 1,109 of record WGDP01000277.1, read on the forward strand.
AATACGCATAAGCAGCTCTTCCATGCTAAAAGGTTTGGTCAGGTAATCGTCGGCGCCCACCTCAAAACCTGTAATTTTATCCTCCTGCATATTTTTGGCCGTTAAAAACAAAAAGGGCACCTTTTTATCCAGTTTTCTAATCTCTTTGGCAAGGGTAAACCCATCCATAATGGGCATCATCACATCGAGGATACAAAAATCAAAATCCTCGTGTTTAAACTTGTTCAATGCCTCTTTACCGTTGGGGGTTAACACGGTTGGAAATCCTTTTGCATCCAAATACGATTTAAGGATATTTCCCAAATTTTTATCATCTTCTGCCAATAAAACTTTTACTTGCTTTTCCATGGTTATTTGTTTTTAATTTTTTCAATGGGTAAACTAATGGTAAAGGTTGACCCCTTACCCGGTTCCGAATCAACCGAAACCGTTCCGCCGTGCAACTCCGTAATTACCTTAACATAATTAAGGCCAAGGCCAAAGCCTTTAAAATCGTGGACGTTGCCCGTGTGAACACGATATAGCTTTTCAAATATTTTTTTCTGGTTCGATTTGCTAATGCCAATGCCATTGTCCGAAACCCGTACTAAAATTTTATCGCCTTTGTTAATGGTGTTAACCACAATTTTAGGAGTCTCCAGGGTATATTTAATGGCATTATCCAGCAAATTAATAATGGCATTGGTAATGTGTGTTTTATCGCCAACAAACAGACTTTCAACCAAATTGTCCGATAGGGTAATGGATCCCTCTTTCGATTGTACCTCCAACTGTTTACGGCTAACGGCATCCGCTACAATTTGATGCATGTCAAGCAGCTCTTTTTTCAGTTTCATCCTGCCCTGCGAAAAAACCGCCTGTTGCAATATCTGCTCCGCCATACCTCCAAGCCTTTTGTTTTCTTCGCTGATAACGCTGATGTAGTTGTTGTACATCTCCTCCGATTTTTGAATATCGCGGTCGCGCAACGCCTCGCAAGCCAGCGCAATGGTCGATATGGGTGTTTTAAACTCGTGCGTCATGTTGTTAATCAGGTCGTTTTTCATTTCCGACAACTTTTTCTGCCTGAAAATAGTTTGTATGGTCATGTAAAAAGCAACAATAATAATTAAAAACAACACAATCGAAACCGACAACAAGCGCCATATCTGCCTGATAATAAATTGCTGTTCGTTGGGAAAATAAATTAACAATTTTTCGGGAACATAAAAGGTGCCGGGCGATACGGCAAGATTATAGGCAAAACTTTCGGTTAACAATTCCCGCGGAAATTTACCGGTTTTTTGCAACAGCATACGATTGGTAAAGGGATCGTAAATACCAAATTCATAATCGGTTTTAATCCCTTTTGCTTTTAAATTTGCCTCTATCAGCGAGTCAATTTCCGTCCTGTTAAAAATAAACTGGTTTTCGGCTTTGCCATTCTGATAGTCAAAAATAATATCCTGAAGCTGCGATTGTGTTTTTCGCACACGCCGCATAAGCTGTCCAAAATCGCGTTCCGAACTCACCTTTTGAAGGTCGTAAAACAGCACCTGATTTAACGAATCGTACCTGTCAAAAGCCTTTTGATTGTTTGAGTAAACCTGCTGCTGGTTTAACAAGTCGTGCCGAATTTTCTGATGGTCAACATACTTAACCACATGACTCATGGCTTCGTTCACATCCCTTATAAAATTAGAATACTTCACCTTGGCGGCATCACGAATCCAAAAAACCTGAATCACCATGAGGCCGATTGTGGCAAAAGTTACCACCCCTATTAATATTGCCGTATGCCAATTTTTCACTGAGCAAATGTACTAATTCATCAATACCAACGACCCCCTGAAACTCAATACCTTAACATTTCTTAACACTTGTTATAACCACTTAACATATCAACTCGGCGGCATACCCTACTTTTGTATCAGCAAAAAAGCGGTAAGGTAAATTACTATCATAACTGCGTTTTGTTAAAAGGGTTTTCATAATTGTTGGTTTAAGGCGGCTTTCGGGTCGCCTTATTTTTTTGGGCAGCCGGGCGGGCTGTCCGTTATACTCCTCGCCCCAAAACCGTTTCAACCCGGGCGACATGCTGGATGCGGGCAGCGATGCCGTGGCTTACCTCTGGAACACCGGCGACACCACCGCAGCCATTAAGCTCGACAGCATGGGAATTTACCGGCTTGAAACCGTTTCGGCCAACGGATGTAAAAGTTTCGATACGGTACAGATTCTTTGGGGCGGCACTCCTTTTTTTGTCCCCAATGCCTTTACCCCCAACGGCGACGGATTGAACGATGTTTTTAAGGTAATTCCCCGTTACGACTACGTTCGTGATTTTGTGTTACAGGTTTACAACCGCTGGGGCGGCCTGGTGTACGAAGGTAGTGGCAGCGATGCCGCCTGGGACGGTACTTACAAAGGAGAACCTGTTGAGCAGGGCACTTTTATCTATGTTATCGGCTACCGCGACTTTCAGTCGAATCAAAGCAAAACGGTAAGAGGTACGGTGGTGGTGGTGAGGTGAGAGAAGGTTTGGAAGATTAAAATTGGAAAGTTCAAGGTTTGAAGGTTTGTTCGACTGTTCGATTGCTCGATTGTTACATTGTTGCATTGTTGCATTGTTGCATTGCCTGCCCGTACCGGACGGTACGTTCGGGCGGGTTGCATTATTCATTGTCCATTGAATATTGCTTATTGCTTATTTTTGCTACAAGACAAAACCTATATTCGTTAAGCGATTCAGCGTTAACCGTTTGAAGTTAATACCCGGAAGTGCGGATATGGGTTTAGATTTAGAGTTTTGAATAATCTATCGGGCAACCATAAATAAACAGTTATTTGCCTGTTGTGTCCGTTGGCAGTTTTACCGGTTCAAATATCAAGCTGACAGAATTAACACAATGCCGTGTATTTTTTTTAGTAAAGTGCTCCCCTTCAAAAACATGGCCCAGATGGGCACCACATTTGGCACATACAATTTCTGTCCTGTGGCCGTCGGCATCGGGCTTGCGCAATACCGCTCCTTTTATTGCATCGTCAAAGCTGGGCCATCCGCAATGTGCGTCAAATTTATCCGAAGATTTATAAAGCGGTGCATTACAACGCTTACACCTGTAAACACCCTCTTTATCCAACAGGTAATATTCCCCCGAAAATGGCGCTTCGGTTCCCTTGTAAACAATTACCCGCTCTTCGGCAGGCGTTAGCTTGTTGTATTTTGTACTGTCCTGTGCATTCATATTAACTGAAATAAATAGGGTGATGATTAATAAATATATTGCTTTCATTGTTTTTCCTTTATTCTGTTTCTTCCCTATCGGGACTTTTCTCCTTTTATCTTGCTTCTTTTTTCTTCCCGATAGTTATCGGGACTTGTTTCTTTTATCTTTTATCTTTTATCTTGTTTCTTGTTTCTTGCTTCTTGTCCTCCAACTCCTCTACCTTCCGCACTATACCCTCCACATCCTGTTCCATCATACATTTAAAATGCTTTTTCGGACATTTTGAGTGACCCAGCTTGCTGCACGGGCGGCACGAAAGCCCATTTACTTCAGCAATAAAAAAACCTGATTTATTTTTGGGTATATACGGAACCATACCAAACTCCGGCACCGTGTTGCCCCACACCGAAACAATGGGTTTGTTAAAGGCTGCTCCTATGTGCATCAGTCCCGTATCGTTGGTTACAAGTACCGTGCACTGTTTTACCAGCGAAGCCGACTGATTTAAATTATACTTACCGCAAGTGTTAATTACCAGTCTGTTTGGCGTTAAGCTTACAATTTCTTCACCCCTGTCGAAATCCTCTTTTCCACCCAACAGCAACACCGGTAAATTCAGTTTATTAATCACCTCCGCCACCTTTTCCGGTGGTAATATTTTTGTGTAATGTTGTCCGCCGATTACAAAACCAACATAAACGTTTGTAAGCTCTTTGTTAATACTATCAGGCTTTATTTCATCATCAGAAGGAATGAAATAATCAAGTCCGAGGTGGTCGTTTTTCACCTTCAACTTTTCCACAGCCTTAAAATAACGGTCAACCACATGTACATTTGGAAGCAGATTGATTTTAAAGTTCACCAGCAGCCACTTTTTTATGTTCATTTTCGGAAAAGAGGCTGACTCAACTTTCAATGAACTTGTAATATTTCGCGATCTGAGGTTTTTTTGCAAGTCAACCACAAAATCGTAGCGCTCTGCTTTTAGCTCCCCAATAACCTCCTTCTCACTTTTTAACAGGCTGTAAACTTTACTTATATTGGGATTGTTTTCATACAAAAAAGCATATTGTTTTTTTGTAACGGCATGTATTTCGGCGTCAAGCTGTGTTTTTAACGCACGAATTACCGGCGTGGTAAGAACCATGTCGCCAATGGAGCTGAATCGTATGAGGAGTATTTTTTTCAAGGGTTCAAAGATAATTGTTTTGAATAATAACGATATTATTTAAGGGTTGGTATGTTTTAGTGTGACAGGTTAGGAGAAGAGAGATTGGAAGAGTTGAAGGTGATGTGAAAACAGATTAAATCAGCCCTGAGGTTTTAGCCCGGGGCAAAATAAAAACCTCATTTAATCAACCGGCTCAAACTCCGACTTTTCGGCACCGCAGTCGGGGCAGGTCCAATCGTCGGGAATATCTTCAAAAGCAGTACCCGGAGCGACGCCGTTATCGGGATCGCCCACAGCAGGATCATACACCCAACCACAATCCATGCACTCCCATTTTTGAAGCTTTTTGGCAGGCTCCGGTTCAGAAACAGGTTTGGCCTGTGCTGCCTCCTTACGCATCTCTTTTGAAAGATAGGTAGGCGCATTTTTAGGCGCAATACCTTTAAATACGGTATGAAAATAACTGTACGTTAACGGTGTCTCCTCACTTAGCACGGCTCCCTCTTTTAACAACCCGATAAAAAGGTAATGGCTGCCCAGGTCGATGGTTTCGGTTAGTTCAAACGCCATCCACGAAACCGACCCTTCGGTTACCACCGGAATACCTTCTGAGGTGTTAAAAAATTCCGTTCCTTCAAACTTGTCGTTTTTGGCACCCGAACGGTAGCCGAATTTATTAATCAATTCGCGCTCGCAATTTTGAGATAATACCGATACCGAAAACCTTTTTCTGTTTAAAATCATAGCAGCGGTAAAATTATCTTTGTGGCAGCTGATACCGAATTTAGGCGGCTCGGCAGTTACCTGAAATACCGTGTTGGCCACGTAACCGTTTTTTGTGCCTTCCCACTCGGTTGATATAATAAATAAGCCGTAACTTACGGTTTTAAAAATATTTGAATCCATTTTTCGTTTGTTTGGTTAATAATTAAAGGGTAAATATAACCATAAACCATTAACTTTGCCGCTTCATACAAAGGATAAAGATGCAATATATCATAAAAACACTTTTTTTTATCTGTTTTTTTTCGTGGATATCTGTGGGCTATTCGCAAAGCTTTTCGCTAAACAGCAGTAC
>WGDP01000278.1 GCA_015493215.1 Bacteroidales bacterium
TAAAACTGCGACCCTGACGATTTTTTTTGCGGATTAACCTGATCACCCATACGGGCTGCTGCCAGGGCACCTTTTTTGTGAAAATGGTTGGGTAAAATTTCAGCATCAATGGTGTAACCGGGGTCTAAACGGCCATCCTTATTTTGTCCGCCCTGAATCATAAATCCTTTAATAACACGATGAAAAGGAGAGTCGTTGTACCATCCTTCTTTGATAAGTTTTATAAAATTATCCCTGTGTTTGGGGGTGTCGTTGTATAACTTGGCCGTCATATCGCCAAACTTGGTGTGGATAACCACAAGGGTTTCCGGTTTTTCTGTTTGTGCCATTATTTGAATACTAAAAATTAAACCTAAAATTAACAATACATTTTTAATCATGGTTACAATGCTTTTAAATGAGCCTGCGAAAATACAAAAAATAAAAAGAGTACGGAAATGATACCGGGTTTTAGATTTGTTGCTGCCTCCAAGGCAATAAAAAATCCGGACAGTCCGAAAACTGCCCGGAAAACCAAATTCCTACCTTTGGTATATTATATCTTATCGGTAATGATCATCAATAAAGAATCAATGGATTAACTATTTCCCTGAAGCGTTTTTCAGCTTGTCAAGTTCTTGTTTTAAAACCTTATTTTCGTCTTTTAGCAACTTAACGGCTTTAATAAGTTCTTCAATTTGCACCTGTTGTTCGTAGTTTGCTTTATAGTTGTAAGTGGCTATTTTATTGGTTAAAATAGCATTGCCGTTTCGCAGCGCATCGGGTACCGAGTTGGGGTCAAGCTCTTTGAGGCCTTTTTTAGCTTTTTCGTCAAAGGCTCCCTGTGGTTTTGCTTTGGGAGGATGGTTTAACAGCTCTTTGGTAACTATTCTGTCGGTAAATGCTGCCGCACTCACATTAATCAGGTTATCACAATAAATATCGCCCCAGGCCATTGTACTGCTGCCCAAATTCTGTTCTTTGTGGGCACCGGGCAGTATGTTTCCGTTATCAATAAAAACATTATGTGATCCATGATAAAAGAAAATGTGGTTATCGCTGTTGGAATACCCCATGGAAGCTCCAAAAGAACCGTTGTCATAGAATTTTACCTGACCCAAATTGGCTCCGGATGCTTTTATTTTTAAGGATGCCGTGTTATCGGTCGATTCGATGGTTGAGGTTACAACTCCGGGATTCTTAACAGTAAAATCACCGTTTATTTGTACCAGCTCATTATCAAATTCACCGTAGATAAGCGTAGTAGTATCATTGTCTGCAATATATAAGCGGTTGTCATCGCTATTATTAATTCCCGCCTTATAACCCAGAAAAACACATCCGCTGACAGAAAAATAATTCGAGGTATAGGCTCCCACTGCAGTATTATGGTTGCCTGTTGTATTATGTTTTAAAGCCTCGTACCCAATTGCTGTATTGGATTCTCCTGTTGTATTGTCTGCCAGAGCTATTGACCCCATTGCAGTATTATGTTGACCTGTAGTATTTGAATATAAACTCGCATGACCGGTAGCCGTATTATCGTCTCCCTCTGTATTACTGTTTAACGCCCAAAGTCCGGTAGCAGTATTGTACGATCCGGTGGTGTTACAATAAAGTACCTCATATCCTATAGCGCTATTAGATGAACCTGTTGTGTTTGAAAAAAGCGCTTTTGACCCTACGGCTGTGTTATCGATAGCTTCAAAACCCGAAGCTCCGGTGCCATTGTTATAAAGAGCTGAGTCGCCAATGGCCACAAGATTGCTGATACTTCTATTGTTAAATAAAGCATTGGCTCCAACGGCCGTATTGGAGTGTCCTGAAGTATTATAAGCCAAGGTCAAATTACCACATGCAGTATTAAAATTTCCGGTTGTATTGTTATACATTGCATCACTTCCATACGCAGTATTGCTGTTACCTGAAATATTGTTATACAATGCCTCTTTCCCGACAGCAGTATTATAGTTCCCTGAGTCATTCATGTACAATACCTCATAACCGACCGCTGTATTTTCATCTCCTTTTGTATTATCAGCAAGTGCTGCAAATCCATTAGCTGTATTGTGTCCCCCTGTTATATTAAAATATAAGGCATCTGAGCCAGTAGCAGTATTATCTCGTCCTGTCGTATTCAAATAAAGTGCTTTAATACCATTTGCGCAATTGGCATATCCTGATGTATTTGAGTAAAGTGCCTGATATCCTGTAGCGCTGTTATATGAACCTGTTGTATTTGAAAAAAGCGCTTTTGACCCCACGGCAGTGTTGTATAATGCTTCATCAGTACCGGCACCAATTCCATTATTAAACAGTGCCGAATCGCCAATAGCTACCAGGTTCATCCTTTCAGATAAAGAATTTAATGCTGCCGGGCCTATGGCAACATTGGAAAATCCTGAGGTGTTTGAATAGAGCGCTCCCTGGCCAATGGCCACATTGGATGAGCCGCTGAGGTTGTTGTCTAACGCCTGATAACCTATCGAAGTATTTAACGCTCCGGAAGTGTTTGACTGAAGTGCTCCGGAACCAAAGGCAACATTATAAGAACCGGTTGTATTGGCATTCATGGCACCCAGCCCCACAGCAGTATTTTCAGCACCGGAGGTATTAAACGTCATCGAATGATATCCTGTTGCGGTGTTTCCGGATCCCGAAGTATTACTATACAATGCTTTTGAACCCAATGCTGTATTTAAGGATGCTTTGTTATTGTAAAGTGCCGAATCGCCAATAGCTACAAGGTTGCTTCCGGTATCGTTTTGATACAGCGCACGAATCCCCACTGCCACATTGGAATAACCGGTGGTATCGGAATATAAAACATCGGTACCGACGGCCACATTGTTGTCACCGGTTTTATGGTTCAGCAAACTTCGATAGCCTATGGCAACGTTTCCGTTTGCTGTGGTTGCATTATGCAAAGTGTAGGATCCGAAAGCCGTGTTGGCGTATCCCAATGTGTTATTCTTTAATACCTTATAGCCGACTGCTGTATTGTCGTAACCCTGTGTGTTAGCACACAAGGCTTTAGAACCCACGGCGGTATTATCGGAACCTTCGTAGGAGTTTCCTCCTAATTCGCCATTGTGATATAGTGCCGAATCGCCGATGGCAACAAGATTACTTTTTGTTTGGTTTGAATACAATGTTTTATAGCCCATGGCTGTATTGTAGCTCCCTGTTGTATTGTTATACATACTATAATAGCCCAGCGCCTGATTGTAATTCCCGCTTGAATTTGACCGGATGGCATCGATACCAATGGCAACATTGCCAACACAATAATTGGGGTTGTATAGCGAATAGTATCCCAGGGCAATATTGTCCCAGCCGTTGTGAATTTTATTTCCTGAATTATATCCTATAAAAGTGTTATGGTTATTGCTTAAATCATCGCCGGAGCCGGCATTTTCGCCGAGAAAGACAGAACCTCCCGAGTTTTTAACATTTATGCTTGCCCCCGAAAATTGAAAATACTCAGTGCCTGCCAGGGTAATCCTTACCATATCTTCATCAGCTTCATTATGGTCGGTTTCAACTTTTGTATCACCATCATTATCCGCTATTTGGGTAATTTTACCGCTTTGAATGGGGGTAAATACGCTGCCGTTAAAATAATAAAACCGTTGCTCATTCGAATCGTAAACCAGCAATCCTTTTTCGTTGTCGCCGAGTTTTTGAAGCAATGAATTTCGCTGTGTCGTTGTTAGCCTCGGAATAAGCACCCCTGCCGTATCCGATTGAACATCAAGCATTGCATGTGCGTTGGCAGCATTTCCGGTAGTGTTGATTGCCACCTGTGCAAACAGGCTGTCAGCACCCAAAGTAAACAAAAACAGTGCTGTTAAAAGGGTAACTAATCTCTTTTTCATGACGTTTGTTTTTTATTGTTGTGTATATAAATTCGTTTCTTAAATACCTCAGTTCCGGCTCTGATAATTGCATCAACAAATCCGTTTGGCAGATTATCTTGCCTGATAATAAAGTAATCGGTGTCCGAAAATTTTTTACTGGCCAGCAAATTCCGGTGTCCGTCAAACAATTTCAATTCACCTTTAGGGATGATGTCGTTAAAATAAACCGCCACGCTGTTTTCAAATGATGTGATGATACACTGTGCCATTATGAGGTCGTTGATTACTCAACAAAAATAGATGATGCAACAGCCATTTAGCAAGTAAACGGGCTATACAATTGGTGAACAACATCAAAATTAAAGGTGAACAATTGGTATATTTCACGTCATTAATAAAATCATATCTATTTGTTTATGTGATATATACGGATTTGGTGATTAAATTATACGGTATCTATATATGTTACAATGAAAAAAATCGCGTATTTTTGATACAACCAATTCAGGAAATCATGAAAAAGTTGTTTCTCGTTTTGCTGCTACTACTGGTTCTTATTGTTTTTTTTGTAAGTAGCGTAAATGCTTTAGGTTTACCGCAAAATAAAAACGACTTAAAAGAGATGGAGGCCTTTATATCAAAAGCAAAACAGAATTATACAACTTTTCCCGAAAAGTCGGTTATTTATGGAAAACAGGCTTTGAAACTGGCGTGGAAAACAGGCGATAATAATCAGATTGCCGGTGCGTTACTCACGGTATCGGTGGCGTTTTATTATGGTAACAAATCAGACTCCTGTGAAAAATATTGTCGGGAGGTATTAGCATTGGATATAAAGGGAAAGGATGCCCTGTCAAAAAAAAGCTATGCTATGAATCTGATTTCCATCATCAATAAAAACAAGGGTAACTATAAAGAAGCATTAAAATATGCCGCAAAAGCCATGAATTATAACCGGTTAAACAACGATGATAGGAACTACGCCTGTGCGTTAAGTACCACTGCTGCAATTTTGAAAAAGATGGGAAGATATGAAAATGCAGCTGATTCGTTGTACAAAGCTTTGAAAATATTTGTGCTGCTTGAAGATACAATCAATCAATTAAAATCATTGAACAATATTGCCAATTTGTATATGGATTTGGGGAAAGACTCGTTGGCAACAGGTTATTATTTAAAAGCGAAGTTGTTAATGGGCAACGATACCGGCAGTCAGGATTATGCTGCCATTTTAAACAATCTCGGCATTCTGTTTTTTAATAAAATGCAATACGACAGCGCTCTTTTTTATTACAAAAAGGCTCTCAAAATATATAATCTTGCAGAAAACAGCATTGAAGAGGCGGGGATGAATCAAAATATAGGCAACGCGCTTGTTGCTAAAAGCGACTATGTTGAAGGCCTGAAAAAGTTACATGCTGCACTTATTATTTTTAAAAAAGAGCACCAACCGGTTGATGTGGCAAATACTCAGCTTGACATTGGAAATGCCTATATGCAGTCAGGCCGTTTTGATTTGGCTAAAAAGTATTTGTACCGCTCCGAAAGGCTTTCTGACAGTTTAAGAAATTATTACATTCATAACAATGCATTGTTCGCATTGTACCAATTTAATTTAAAACAGAAAAAATACAAGCGTGCCCTCGAATATTACCAAAAATATGTTGCCGATAAAGACAGCGTTGAAGGCATGAAAACAAAAAACAAGATATTAGAACTTAAAGCAAAATATGAAACCGAGAGAAAGGAGAACAGGATTAAGATATTGGAGCACCGCGAAGGAGAACAAAAAGCGGAAAACAAACTACTTTGGTTAGTTATTATTTTGATATTCATTGTCTTTATGTTTATAATGATTTTGGCGCTTGTAAAACGCAAAAGCGAGAAGAAAGCGGAAAAACTACGTATTGACCACTTAAATAAAGAAAACGAGTTAAAATCGAATCAGCTGGCAATACATGCTTTAAACATGATGCAGAAAAATAAAATGCTCAGGGAGTTGGGGAA
>WGDP01000279.1 GCA_015493215.1 Bacteroidales bacterium
AAAGTCCTGTTAAGGAAAAAGAGGTGATGACGGTGGAAGAGTGTGTAAGGCAAATGCTGCCCGTGATTGAAAAGCGAAAACGGGAGCTGGTAATGACTTCCCGTGCCAAAATCGGCCTGTGGATTAAAATGATTGCGCCGGAAATAACCGATAACATTGCTTTGAAAGCGATTAATAAAGGAAAATAGGCCGCTAACCTGCCTTTGAATTTTTTTTTTGTAACTTTTTTAAGCCTGCTGCGTCTAATTTACAACTATGACGAAAATGTTACCCTGTTAAATGAACATAAACGAATACAATCGCTGCGTGGATGAACATGCCGACGGACTCTATCGCTTTTTGTTGAAAAACATTAAGGATGATGAAGTGGCGCGCGATTTGGTGCAGGATTCGTTTATGAAACTTTGGGAGCGGCGTAAAAATGTGGAAGGATCAAAAGGTAAATCGTATCTGTTTACAACCGGCTATCATACCATGATTGATTACATTAGAAAAAATAGCCGAAACAGCTCTTTTGACGGTGTGGCACATAGAGAAGAGAGCTATGAAACAGGCTATTCCGACTTAAAAGAGATTTTGAATGAAGCTGTTGAAAAGTTGCCTCCCGACCAAAAATCGGTGGTGCTTTTACGCGACTACGAAGGTTACTCTTATAAGGAGATTGCCGAAATTACCGATTTGTCGGAAGCACAGGTAAAGGTTTACATTTATCGCGCACGGCTGTTTTTGAAAAAATATATTGGAAGCCCCGATATGGTGGTTTAAAAAAATTATGAGCAGGATTAACAAAAATAATTACGAAAGTTATATCATCGACTGGATGGAAGGGGCGCTTGATGCCCAAACCGCCGAAGAGGTGATGGCTTTTCTGGACGCCAATCCTGACATCAAACAAGAGGTGGAAGATTATGAAGAAATCATTCTCGAACCCGAAGTAACAGGTTATTCCGGTAAGTCGCAACTAAAGCATAAAGAGGTTGCTGCATTCGAAAACATTACCGAAGAAAATTATCAGACCTTTTTTATTGCCCGTTACGAAAACGATTTAAGCAAGAAGGACGAATCTAACCTGAAAAATTTTTTAAAAATTAATCCTTCGTTGCAAAGGGAATTCGACCTTTTCAGCCAATTAACGTTAACAAAAGACGAAACAGTTGTTTATCCTCAAAAAGCATCATTATATCATAAAAACAGGCTTGTTCCGTTATATTGGATTTCTTCTGCCGCTGCTGTTTTGCTGTTGTTTGTGGCGTTGTTTGGCCTGCTAAAAACCAATGTTGATAACCGTATATTGCCCGATAATGGCAAAGCGGTTGCCCAAATTGACAAACCGGAAAAAAAGAGTCTGCATCAAAAACCTTCCGGGTTAAGTACGGGTAGTCAGGGTGCGGTTGATAAAAAAACGGTTTCCACAACAAAAAAAGTACCCGCAGATAAACATCTGAAAAAGTATAAAAAAATCAATGCCGCATCAACAAACACACCCGTTAAAGTTGTTCGTGAATATGCCGTTTTGACTCCGCTAAAAGCCTCAGATGTTAATATTAAGCTTACAACTGATGAGGTTTATTGCAGATTTAAGTATAAAAAACAGTACAATCAAAATAGTTCTGTTGTTAAGCCAAAAAAGGATAAAAGTCTTGTTGGTAAAGTAATAGCAGGCCTGTTTAACAAGGTTAGAAACAAAGTGGAGCCGGTAGTGCCCAAAAACAATAATGAGCCGTTGCTTGCCAGGGTTTTTGACGGGGGAGCACATGTGTTAAACAATTACACCGGTACCGAAGCCAATGTTACCAAGTATTACGACAACCGGGGCAACCTGGTGGCGTATCACTTTTCGGGAGGACAAATCAAATTCAGCAAAAAGTTCAATTCATCCGGGCGGTAATCCTTTTACAAAAGTTTTCACGAAAATATCGTACTTTTGCCGCCTATGGAAAACATTAGAAACTTCTGCATCATTGCCCATATCGACCATGGTAAAAGTACCCTGGCTGACCGGCTGCTCGAATTTACCGAAACGGTTTCGGAGCGCGATGCCCAGGCGCAGGTGCTGGATGATATGGATTTGGAACGCGAACGTGGCATCACCATTAAAAGTCATGCCATCCAAATGGACTTTCAGCGTGATAAAAAAAACTACGTTTTAAATTTGATTGACACTCCCGGCCATGTAGATTTTTCGTATGAAGTTTCCCGGTCGATTGCCGCCTGCGAAGGAGCACTGTTGGTGGTTGATGCCACGCAGGGCATTCAGGCTCAGACCATTTCAAACCTTTATCTTGCCATTGAGCACGATTTGGAGATAATTCCGGTACTTAACAAAATGGACCTTGCCAACGCCATGCCCGATGAGGTTAAAGACCAGATTGTGGATATGCTGGGGTGCGACTACGAAGATATTATTGAAGCCAGCGGCAAAACAGGCTATGGTGTTGATAAGGTATTGGATGCTATTATCGACAAGGTGCCTGCACCCAAAGGAGATGTAAACGCACCGTTGCAAGCCCTTATTTTTGATTCGGTATTCAACTCGTTTCGGGGAATAATAGCCTATTTTAAAGTTGCCAACGGCAGTATCTCCAAAGGCGACCGTGTAAAATTTGTAAATACCGGTAAAGAGTACGCAGCCGATGAAATTGGCGTATTGCGCTTAAATCAGGAACCTCGAAAAACCCTGTATGCCGGTGATGTGGGCTATATTATTTCAGGTATTAAAACTTCAAAAGAGGTAAAGGTGGGTGACACGATTACCCATATCGACAATCCCTGCGATGCCGCTATTGAGGGCTTTGAAGAGGTAAAGCCCATGGTGTTTGCCGGTGTTTATCCGGTTGACACCGATGACTATGAAGATTTGAGAGCTTCCATGGAAAAATTACAGCTCAACGATGCCTCCCTCACCTGGGAGCCGGAATCGTCGATGGCACTGGGTTTTGGTTTTCGTTGTGGCTTTCTGGGGCTGCTGCACATGGAAATTATTCAGGAACGGCTGGAGCGCGAGTTTGACATGAACGTAATCACCACCGTGCCCAACGTTTCTTATAAGGTGGTGTCGAACAAAGGAGAGGTAACCGAAGTTCATAACCCTTCCGGCCTGCCCGAACAAAAATATATTAAGCACATCGAAGAGCCGTTTATCAGGGCGCAGGTAATTACCACTGCCGACTTTTTGGGAGGCATCATTAAGTTGGTTATCGACAAGCGTGGTACCCTTTTAAATCAAGTATATCTTACCACCAACAGGGTTGAGCTTACGGTGGAAATGCCTTTGGGTGAGATTGTTTTCGACTTTTACGATAAGTTAAAAAGCATCTCAAAAGGATATGCCTCTTTCGATTATCATATCTCCGGCTTTAAACCTGCCGATTTGGTAAAACTGGATATTTTGCTCAATGGCGAGTCGGTTGATGCTTTATCAACGTTAATTCATCGCGATAATGCCTACGATTTTGGCCGTCGTATGTGCGTGAAACTGAAAGAGCTTATCCCGCGCCAGCAATTTGACATCGCCATTCAGGCGGCCAT
>WGDP01000280.1 GCA_015493215.1 Bacteroidales bacterium
AAATATTAGTTACAAATTATTCGGGACAAGCTACTTGTCCCAAATTGAGATTATTTTGTTTGATATTCCCATTTTTGTAACTTTGCAAATACTTAGTGGGTAGCAAAGCTACTTACACCACCCGGGTCGGGAATTTCCTTTTTATTAAAAAAGGATTGACCCCCGGGTGGCTTTTTATATGAACTTATTTTTGCCGTTTTTCATCAGATTAATCTTTTATTAACAAATATTGCAATAACTGCAGGGTAAAATTAAATTAATAAAAAGTACAAAACAAGGTAGGAACAGTGTAGGTTTTATACTACACTAAAGTGTAGGTTATTGTCAAATTTGGCCTTCCGAAGTTAAAGTAAATTGTTGCTTAGATATCGTATATTACATTATATCAGATAATAAAGTCAAAAAAAGGCAAAAATAGGGGTTTTTGAAGGTTTTTTTGATCAAGTAACACCTTTTCTTTGATTGTAGATTGCATTAAAATTCGTTATAATAGTATCGAAAAGTTAACAAAGTGAGTCCCGAACAATATTCTATATTGGTAAATATTTTATTTTGATTTCCATTATCGGAAATCAATTCTATCCAATTTTTTTTCGTTTTTCCCAGAAATGAATGTTTTTGATTTCTTTACAGTTTTCTTTGTATGCCGGTAAAAATGATACTATTACGCAAAAACAACATTTGAAATTATGATGTAATTTATTAATATACAGCGCCATATCTAAAAGATACATCTTAGACTATAAACAACTTCAATATAAGCTCTGAAAGTATCGATTTAAAGGCTGTTTGCACCATGACAATTTGTTTCGGGCAGGCAGCCTTTTTTATATTAAGGAGGTAAACCCATCTCCGGATACCCGTATTTATTTTTTACGTACGACCCAAATATCCTGCTGTGGCTTGCCGGTATTAACTTGCTGAGCAACATGTTCCAACACCTCAAAACGATTAAACAGTTTATCGGCAAACCCTTTGGGATGAAAGGCTGCAAAGGTACGGTGCCCCTCTTTTACATTGCCGCGTACCACAATTTTCCCGTTTTTATAGTCGGCAAGTTCGGTTTTTGAAAGTTTGGGGGTAAAGGCATCACCATGCAAAGTAAGCATCAAAATCCCACCCGGTTTTAAAATCCGGCACAGCTCTTCAATCCATTCAAAATGCATCTTTTCCGACAGATGGGTAAAGATTGAAATTCCATAGATGTAATCAAAAAAATTACTGTCGTAAGGAAGTTCAGCCTCAAGTCCGTTTAAATTAAAATCAATATCAGGTAAATTGGTTTTACACCAGTCGATGGATGCGGCATTGTAATCGGTACCGAACACCATACTCTTATCATCAAGAAAATCAGGTAGATGGCGGATTATCCTTCCAGGACCGCAACCCCAATCAAGAATATTATAAGGAGCATTAGGATTATATTTTGTTAAGAAACCCAAAATCCATTGTGCCGCCTGACGGCTTTTAAGATAGTACTCTTCATAGTCTATCTGAAAGGATTCGTAAATAAAATAATCAGGCGGAAGTTTTGCATCGGGATAATTTTTTTTAAAGCGGTTGTTTTTTCCTCTGTTTTTAAACTTGTAGTAGTAATAACGCATGCGGTCGGTAAAATGCATCAGCCCCAACCGCCTGAGAAAATGAGAAACATCTCCTTTGTTCATATGATTTTACTTTAAAAACATCGTGTCTATTCAACCGTAACCGATTTGGCAAGATTTCGGGGCTGGTCAACATTACATCCACGCATCACGGCAATATAGTAAGCCAGTTTTTGCAACGGTATTGAAGCGAGCAGCGGCACCAGCATGTCTTCGGTTTCGGGTATCTCCACCACAAAATCAGCCATCTCTTTTACCACTTTATCGCCTTGTGTAACAATGGCAATAACTTTACCGTTACGAGCATTTACTTCCTGAATGTTACTCACCACTTTTTCGTAAATAACATTGTTGGTGGCAATAAATACCACCGGCATGTTTTTGTCGATTAAGGCAATGGGGCCGTGCTTCATTTCGGCAGCGGGATAGCCTTCGGCATGGATATACGATATTTCTTTAAGTTTCAAAGCTCCCTCAAGTGCCACGGGGAAGTTATAACCTCTTCCGAGGTAAAGAAAATTAGAGGCATCCTGATATTCTTTGGCAATCAGTTTTGTAACGCCTTTATCATCCAAAACCTGCTCAACCTTATCAGGAATGGCTTCCATTTCGTGCAAGATTTGCATAAACCGGGATGTGGGAATGGTACCTTTTAATTGTGCCATCCGCAAGGCCATCATGGTTAAAACAGTAACCTGAGCCGTAAATGCTTTGGTTGATGCCACTCCGATTTCGGGGCCTGCATGGGTATAGGAACCGGCGTGGGTTACCCTCGAAATGGAAGAGCCAACCACATTACAAACGCCCAACACTGTAGCGCCTTTTTCTTTTGCAAGCTCAATGGCTGCCAGTGTGTCGGCAGTTTCGCCGGATTGCGATACGGCTATAACCACATCATTTTCGGTAATAATAGGATTGCGATACCGGAACTCGGAAGCATATTCAACTTCAACGGGAATACGTGCCAAATCTTCAAAAAGATACTCCCCAACAAGACAGGCATGCCAGGAGGTTCCGCAGGCAATCATAATTATTTTGTTGGCATGAACAATTTTTTGCTCAAAATCGACAATACCTCCCAGCGAAACAATTCCTTCGCTTGCTCTTAAACGGCCTCGTAAGCTGTCGCGAATAGAGGATGGCTGCTCATAAATTTCTTTGAGCATAAAATGTTCAAAACCACCCTTTTCAAGGGCATTTAAGTTAAACTCAAGCTCCTGAACATAGGGTGTTTTTTCTTTATTGGCAATGGTTTTTATTTTAAGCGGCTCTCCTTTTTTCAGGATAGCAATCTCCTCATCGTTCATATACACCACATTTTTAGTGTATTCAACAATGGGAGTGGCATCCGAAGCGATGTAAAAGTCATCGTTGCCAATACCAATTACCATGGGGCTTCCCTTTCTGGCTGCAATAAGCATATCGGGTTCTTCTTCAGATATAACAACAAGCGCATAAGCACCCACCACCTGATTAAGGGCTATTAAAACAGCATCTTGCAGCGAGCAGGATTCGTTGTGCATTACATCTTCAATAAGATTTGCAAGCACCTCGGTATCGGTTTCCGAATTAAACCTGTAACCACGGCCTTCCAACTCTTCCTTAAGGGTTGCATAATTTTCGATGATACCATTGTGGATAATGGCTATTTTTTCGTTCATCGAATAATGAGGATGGGCATTTACTTTATTGGGCTCGCCATGCGTTGCCCAACGAGTGTGTGCAATACCAATGGAGCCGCCGGTATTTTTATCTTCAACAAATTTGGCAAGTTTAGCAACCTTTCCTTTGGTTTTGTAAACCGAAAGTTCATCATCGAGAATAGCCACGCCTGCACTGTCGTATCCTCTGTATTCGAGTTTGTACAGCCCGCTAATTAGTATCGGATAGGCATCTTTTGAGCCGAGATAAGCAACAATTCCGCACATTTTTCAGTAGTATTAAGTTTAAAATCTATTTAATAAAAGTCGGAACAAAGGTATTAATTAGTTTGCATCATCCAAATTTGTATAGATAATTTCGAGACGCATTCCGGTGGTATCGCCTTCATATTTATTACCTTTGATAACAAAGCTTTCGGGGTTTACCGAAGCTCCCGAAACAAACAGGTATAATCCATTGTTTGGCTGGTCACCGGTATATAAACTTTGCATATATCTGGTAATTCTGAATACGTATTCGTTGGAACTGCTATTGTACCTGCCGCCAAAATAACTTTCGCCTTCATACTGATCAATTAACGGAGCGTAAGTACTGTCGCCAACAATTTTTACCAGTGCAAGGCGTTCAGGTGCAATGGCAGGTTTTCCAACCCCGGGAATAATAAGTTTTACTTCGTTAAAAGCAACTTTGCTGCTGTCGGTATAATCTCTTATATCAGGAACTCTTAAAATAGTTTTTATTCCATCGGCTCCCTGAACATAAAGTTTCTCAAAACCAAGGGTAGTGTCTCCGTCAAGTACCTGCTGCTTGAAATCGGCCGGCGAAGTGGAATAATCATGCAAATAGCTGTTTATGCGTGCTGTTATTGCATTGGCGCTAAGCCTGTATTGCAACGAATCTTTTTCATCGTTATGATAATAGAGTATAATTTGAGAACCGCTCAGCAAAAAATTAACCGTAAAAAGTGCTCCGTTTGAAGTTACAGGCTCCGATTGAAAAAAGAGGCCTTTAAAATATTCGCGAAAAGTACTGTCTGATTCGAGTACCGTGGTATCGGCATCTAATATTTTTTGTCCCAAATCGGGTGAAAGGTTACTCAAATTAATAACCATTTGCGGAGGAAGCGTATCTGCAAAAACTCCTTCTCCCAACACAACACTGTCGTGGATTGCAGGGGTATAACTTAAGTTTGCATAATCAAAATCATTATGCGTAAAGGTGCTTTTTGAGCTATAGGCACTATCGACATAAATATCCTGATTAAGCTCATAAATATGAAGCTGTTGAACCGTTGAGCTGTCGCCATAAATTTCTCCGTTATACCTCAGGTACAGAACCATCGAGTCCAGCATTGGGTTTTCGCCAAAGCTAACCCCGCTTTTGGTAAGCGAAAATTGAGCGGCAATATTGGCCGTAGTAACTCCAAAAACCGAATCGTACCGGCTTCCCAACATGTTTCTCAACAGCTCGTCAGTTCTGATAGAGTCTTCCGGTACGGAATGGCCGTATAAACCATCCCAAAAGCCGTAAACAATTTTTAGCTGAGCATTTTCAGGCAGAATAGAAGCGCCTAAGGTGTGCGGGCTTTTTCTACACGAAAAAAATAATAAAAGAAAAAGAAGGGGTAATAAAAACAGACTTTTACGCAAAATGGTAAAAGTGGTTTTTCTGCTACTCTCCGATAATTTGATCATAAAACTCATTGTACTTCACGTGATAATCTTCGTCTGACTGATAATCGAGAATTGGTTTACCCGTTGCTTTTGCTGCTTCTAAAATTTTGGGGCTAACTTCTTCGCTTCCCATAATAAAAGCATCGGCCAAATCAATTGCACCTTTCATCAACGTGTGATAATCGGCATTATTATAATGTGTAAAAAGTTTTTCGTCCATCCCTTTTACCATTATTTTTTTTGAAAAGTTTTTGCTGAACTTTTCGGTAAAAGCATCATCGTAAAGCGACATGATAATTTTTGCAGTGGTAAAAATGGGGTTGTCTTTATAAAGTGTATTAACATAAAAAGGTACCAACGCACTAAACCACCCGTGAAGATGAATAATATCGGGAGTCCATCCCAGTTTTTTAACGGTTTCCATTACGCCTCGGGCAAAGAAAACCGTTCGTTCATCATTATCTTCAAAAAAGTTTTCGTTTTCGTCGTGAAACAGAAATTTCCGATGAAAATAGTCTTCGTTATCAATGAAATAAACCTGCATTCTGGCCTGCTGGATAGAAGCAACTTTAATAATTAAAGGGTGGTCAATTTCATCAATAATCAGGTTCATTCCGGAAAGCCGTATCACTTCGTGAAGCTGGTTACGGCGTTCGTTAACCAAGCCGTAACGTGGCATAAATGTTCTTATCTCTTTTCCCGACTCTTGCGTTTTTTGGGGGAGAAAACGACATATATTACTCATGTTAGTCTCAGGAAGGTATGGCATAATTTCCTGAGCTACAAATAGTACCCGCTTTTTATTCATATCGATGCTTTTAGTATTTTTGGGATTGCAAAGATAGATAAAAAAAATTTGTTATTCAAGCAATTAAGAAAAGCAAGATTTTACTCCCTAAAAAAGCGGCTAATTCCTATTTTGATGTGATAGATTATTTATATAGATGTCCCGTAGGGACAAAATATTTCTAGAAAAATATCATAAAAGACAAAAAGTCCCGTCAGGGACGATATCAGCCTGACCGGCGAGGCAGGTGTTAGTTTATGTCTTTTAGTATGTATCGTTCATCGTATTCAATTTCAAATTTTGTTAATAATTCCATGTATTCTTCTCTAAATGATTTCTTTTTGTGATGCTATTCCTGTCATGTATTTATACAGTTCATCTTTCCATGTAGGCAGAATTAATGAAGCACGGTTTTGAACTGCAAAAACAAATTGAATGTACAATTGGGTGTAGGTGTTAGCCATTTTTACTAATATTTCGTCCCTGACGGGACTGTTAAATGTTGGTAAATATTTTTCTATAAATATGCCGTCCCTAACGGGACTAATTGTCTTTGTGTTTTCATCTTCGGTAAAATATTCTGTAAAAATAAGTAATGTTTTATTTGGTTTGATAAAACCCTTTTCACATCAAAATAGGAATTAGCCAACAAACAGGTAGTGGTTAAATAAATCGTCAAAAAAGTTTTAGAAAACAAAAAATGTACTATTTTTGCACTCCCGTTTGGACCCGTAGCATAATGGATAGTGCACCTGACTACGGATCAGGAGGTTGCAGGTTCGACCCCTGCCGGGTTCACTTGAAAATCAAAAGGTTACAGTTCTCCGATAGTTATCGGAGAGTTGTAACCTTTTTTCATTTGCAAGTAATTTAAATGTTTCCCAAAAACCGAACTGAATTGTTATCGGGTTTCAGGTTTCTTTTTCTATTATTATTTGCATAATGATTTTATGCTCCAAGTTCACAAATCAAAGGGCTTGGAAAGCAGCATAATAGATTGAGGAGAGATTTATTGCAATAATCTTAACAATGTGTGTACCAGTACCATTAACTCTTTCTGCACTTGAACAACGTATGGCTTACGCCAATGTTTTCAAACTCTTTTTCAATTACCAATCCTGATTTTTTTAACAACTTTCGCATATCATCGGAATGATACATTTGGCTGTTTCCGTTTGCTAAGGCTGTAAAATAGAGGGTTGTGGCATGCAGGCTATAGGTTGAAGCTTCAAACTGCTGCATATCCCAATAGGTTTCTAAAATATAGAGTGCTCCGTCATCGTCCAGCGCATCGTAAGCCCGTTTTAAGAGGGTAAGGATTTCTTCCTGAGAGAAACAATCCAGAAACTGGCTCATCCATATGGCATTGTGGCCCTTTGGAAACGGAGCGGAAGCATCCAGCAGGTTGATGGCATGAAGGTTAATTCTATCCTCAAAACCATGGGCTTTAATATTTTTTTCGGCATCTTTTAACTGGCCGGGCAGGTCTAGAATGGTAACTTCAACATCATCGGAGTATTTGGCGCATTCGATGGAAAACTTACCCGTATTGCCGCCAACATCCATTATTTTTTTAACCCCTTCATTAAAGATAATCGGCAACACTTCCGGAAACGCCACGTCGGAATAATAATGGTCGAACCCAAACCAACTTTCACGAACCTTTTCAGGCAACTCCGACAGTGCTTCGTAAACGGTGTTCCACTCTCCAAAAACTTTCAGCCCTTCCGGTTTACCGTTTTTTATAGAATCTTGTAAATGAAACATGCCGAGGTAATTAACATCGTGGGTAAAGTCCATGTTTACTTTGGTAAGCTTATCGCTGAGCAAAAAATATCCGGTTTTGGTAATAAAAAACCGGTCATCACGCACCATCACCATTTCAAGGCTGATAGCAGCTTCCAGCAGTACTTTAACACCATAAACGGGCAGTTTTAATGCTTCTGCCGTTTCTTCGATGGTGGCTCCTTTGCGACGGGTTTTCATCAGATAGTCTAAAATCCCCAAATCTCTAAGCGATTTGGCAGCCTGAAACATAATGGGGCCAAAAGCTATTTTCTGCGCATCAAATTTGGCCTGTAATGCCGATTTATTGTCGTTTCCGTAATTTTTCATTCCTGTCTTTGTTTTCAATTTCATCTTTTCTCCCCCGGGGTTTAGCCCGGGGGATACACAAATTGCATTCTTCTTCTCCCCCGGGCTGAACCCCGGGGGAAGTACAAAGTATATTTTTCTCCCCCGGGCTAAACCCCGGGGGAAGTACAAAGTATATTTTTCTCCCCCGGGCTAAACCCCGGGGGAGAGCATTGTACTTTCTATTAATCCCAATTATTTTTCTCTTCTATTTCAAATTTTTCCAAAAATAATAATAATTAAACCACTGATATGGATAACGGCGAACCTTATCTTCAAGCCACAAAATATAATCGGTAATTATCAGGTTTAACTGTTTTTTACGCTCAGAACCAACAGCATTGGGATATACCTTCGGTTTGGTGGCCATAAAATGGTAGTGGCGTTTAGTTTCCTTTACTGCCGTTACAAAAGTAACCGGCTTGTTATACTTTGTTGCCAGTTGAAACGGCCCCAGCGGAAAATCGGCGTTTTGGCCTAAAAATTTCTGTTCAATGGTTTTATTGCCGGGGATATGCCTGTCGCCGTGAATAACCACCAACTCATTGTTAAACAGTGCTTCTTTAATTAAAAAAAGATGCTCAAAACTTTCAGGCTTAACGGGGATGATGTTTACTTCATGCTTTTGAATAACCGAATCAAGCAGTTTTTTTATGGCCTGGTGTTCGGCATCCAGCATTACAATATTTATTTTGGTTTCAAGACGGTCGAGCAGTTGTC
>WGDP01000281.1 GCA_015493215.1 Bacteroidales bacterium
CGACTATATCCGTATAAGGAGGTGGTTCCATCTTCGCTTTTTTGCGTTGTCCACCCGTAGTTTTCATAAAAAACATCCCATGCCCATCGGCCACCAATGGTAACGTTTTCTGAAATATACCCTCTTCCTTCCAAAGCAAAACCGCGTACTGAGTAAGCACCAACAAAATCGGCAGTATTACCTACACCAAGTCCCATATCCCACTGAAAGTTCCAAATACCACTGCCCTGCGAAAAGGCTGCTGTTGAACTTATCAGGGTTATAATAGCAGCTAAATATATTTTTTTTATCATTTTCATTTTATCTTAGTTTTTTAAAGTTCAACAATTATTTACCATCTTTTAAATAAGGTGACATCTTATACGCCTGATCAATGTTTGTCTTGATTCTGTCTTCAATCAAGCTACCTTGCAGCAATCCTGTAAACGAAGCATCCCAATAAACGGGCAATGCCGTATCGCCTTCATTCACATAAGGTTTGTAAGGGTCAAGCATGTCAATATTTACCGTTCCCATGGTATAAGAATAGGTATAAATGTATCCGGGATCATAATAAGGCGGGTAATAACCCCAGCCCCAACCCGGGTAGCCCCAGCCCCAACCGGGATAACCACCCCAGCCCCAACCGGGAATATAACCTGCCTGATAGTTAACAGTAACCACCGACGAAGCTATTAGCAATACATCAGGAGGGTTGGTTGAGTCTAACTCAGTAATGCGGGTGTAACCATAATCTGTCATATTTTTTACAATCTGGCTGATAATCAGGTCAGTATATTTGTTTTTCTTAACCGTGGCTGTGTCATCCTTATCTTTAATAGGAAAGATGGTATCGGGAAGATAATAGCTATCCACCCTGCTAAAATCAACCGTGTCGGAAAAACTGGTTTTAACAATATCCGACTCACTGTTGGTTAAATCATCGTTGGGATAACATCCCGACAATAACCCAACACCAACCAAAACCAAGGCTGTAACAGCCCACTTAAATTTGTTTCGCATAATAATTATTTTTAATTTTTTTTATTGTTAGTTATTTCAGCCTGCAAAGATAAGCAATTCATTTAAATATAATTATTCTAAATAAATTACCTGTTTGTTTTTCACAGTTAACTCAACATTCATTTTTATTATTCTAATCTTTTTAGTAAAATTCTGACGATTTGTCATAACCTCCCCCATATTTCCGGTTGGGTATTTATTTCTGACAGATAATAAGCACTTTGAGAAATAAATATCTGACATAATTTATTTACAAAACAGCATTTCGGCAAAATATTTTTCTTTGGCATAATGATTGACAAGGTTAAGTCAGTCAAAAAAAACTGACAACAAATTAAACAGATAATTAACAGAATTAAGAATAAAAATTAAGGAGGATAAAATAATGGGAAAAATTATTGGAATTGACTTAGGTACAACTAACTCTTGTGTCGCAGTTATGGAAGGTAACGAGCCTGTCGTTATCCCAAATAGCGAAGGACACCGTACCACACCATCAATAGTAGCATTTACTGACAATGGTGAAAGAAAAGTTGGAGAACCTGCCAAACGTCAGGCTATCACCAACCCAAAACATACTATTTCGTCGATAAAAAGGTTTATGGGTAACTCATTTGATGATGTTACTTCAGAAATTAAAAGAACACCTTACGAAGTGGTAAAAGGGGAAAACAATACCCCTCGTGTAAAAATTGATGAGCGGCTTTACACCCCTCAGGAAATTTCGGCCATGATACTTCAAAAAATGAAGAAAACCGCTGAAGATTATTTGGGACAATCTGTAAGCGAAGCGGTTATTACAGTACCGGCTTACTTTAACGACTCACAGCGTAAAGCTACCCAGGAGGCCGGTGAAATTGCCGGGCTTAAAGTACGTCGTATTATTAACGAACCTACTGCAGCTGCTTTGGCTTATGGCCTCGACAGAAAAAAGCAGGACGAAAAAATTGCCGTTTACGACCTTGGTGGTGGTACTTTTGATATCTCCATTTTGGAGTTGGGCGATGGTGTTTTTGAAGTAAAATCAACCAACGGTAACACACACCTTGGTGGTGACGATTTTGATGAAAGAATCATCAACTGGCTGGCTGACGAGTTTCAAAAGGATGAAGGCGTTGATTTAAGAAAAGACCCGATGGCGCTTCAGCGCTTGAAAGAGGCTGCCGAAAAAGCAAAAATTGAGCTTTCTTCTGCCAGCGAAACCGAAATCAACCTGCCTTATATTATGCCTGTTGATGGTATTCCGAAACACCTTGTACGCAAACTTACCCGTGCTAAATTTGAGCAACTGGTTGACGATTTGGTACAAGCTACCATCGGACCATGTAAAGAGGCCTTAAAGGATGCCGGATTGTCGGCTGCCGATATTGACGAGGTAATTTTAGTGGGTGGTTCAACACGTATCCCTGCCATTCAAAACATCGTTAAAGATTTCTTTAACAAAGAACCACACAAAGGGGTTAACCCCGATGAGGTTGTTGCCATTGGAGCTTCTATCCAGGGTGGTGTTTTAACCGGTGAGGTAAAAGATGTGTTGCTGCTCGATGTTACTCCTCTGTCGTTGGGTATTGAAACCCTTGGCGGTGTTATGACCAAACTTATTGAGGCCAATACCACCATCCCGACGAAAAAAGCGGAAGTATTTTCAACCGCTGCCGACAATCAGCCATCGGTTGAAATTCATGTGCTGCAAGGAGAACGCCCGTTGGCTAAGGACAACAAAACCATTGGTAAATTCCATCTTGACGGTTTACCACCTGCACCGCGTGGCGTACCGCAAATTGAAGTTACTTTCGACATCGACTCAAACGGTATTTTGCATGTTTCGGCTAAAGACAAAGCTACCGGCAAATCACAAAGCATCCGTATTGAAGCTTCATCCGGTTTAACCGATGAAGAAATCAAAAAGATGAAAAGTGAAGCCGAGGCCAATGCCGAGTCTGACAAAAAAGCCAAAGAAAGAATTGACAAACTCAATGCTGCCGACGGTTTAATTTTCCAAACCGAAAAACAGATGAAAGAGTTTGGCGACAAACTGCCTGCCGATAAAAAAGCCGGTATTGAAAGCGCTTTGGAAGAGCTGAGAACCGCTCACAAATCGGAAGATTTAACTGCCATTGATTCCGCCATGGAAAAACTGAACGGCCTGTGGCAACAAGCCAGCCAGGAGATGTACCAAAGCGGCCAACAAGCTGAAGGACAAACACCTCCTACAGGTGATGCAGGTAACAACGGTGGTGGCGATGGCCCTTCCGGTGGCGATGATGAAGTAACTGATGTTGACTTTGAAGAAGTAAACGACAAGTAAACGTTAGTTAACCTGAAAAATTAAAACCCCGAATACAATTTGTGTTCGGGGTTTTTTTATTTTTGTACAAAACATTCAATATGTTAAAGGTAATCATTCTTGCAGCTATTGTTCTTGCCGTGGCTATTTTGTTTATGGCTGTTTTTCTTTTTGTAAAAGGCAGGGAGTTTCCCAAAACAAAAATCGGACACAATAAAAAGATGAAAGAAAAAGGGATTGAATGTGCTTTTTCGCAAGATTACCGTGCCTACCATCAAAAAAACTGGAAAGGGCCGTTTTAAAAAAAGCCCTCAATAAAAACTGAAGGCTTTTTCTCCATTCAAAAACCAAAATTACTATTTGCCTCCTTTTTTACCTATATACATCTGAACAGTGCAGTTAAAAGTCTGTCCATTGGTAAGTTGAATTTCTGTAAGCGCAGGGCTTCCCAAACCGCCCGAACCATACCATCCCACATAATCACCGGTCGTCCATGTTCCACTATTGTCATTATCTTTCCAGACATCAAGGTAATAGTTGCCCGGATTAATATCCGTTAAAGTAAATGAAACATTGGCACCCGAGCCGGAAGCTGTTCCAAATTTAATAGGTGAATTGTTAGCCCAGTTATCATATGAAGTATAAATACTGACTTTTGCATTTGAGAGGTCTCCTGATGTGCCGGCAGGAAAGCTTGCGGAACCCGTAATTTGTGTTACAGGTGCTGAAACAGTTAAAGAACCATTGCTACTAACGGTGCCCCCTTTTCCATCAGTTACAGTAACTGTTACAGAATAGCTACCTGCCTGCCCGGGTGCGGTCCATGAAGCGTTGGCACCGGTGCCCTGAACAGCTCCGCCAGTGGCATTGTAAGCATACGTAAGGTTATCGCCATCCGGATCAGAAGCTGTTACTGCTACTGTTACAACACCGTTGGCAGCTACACTTGCAGGTGTTACTGATACACTGCTGATTACGGGATTTTGATTAACCGGAGTTTTGTTACAGGATGATGATGACAAGATTAAAACAAACATCATTGACAGTGTTGTCATCATTAAAACGGTGAAAATCTTTTTCATAACAATTGTTTTTTAAGTTGATAAATATTTATTCCGAAATTTTAAATTTTATAATTGCTGTTATTAAATTCATGTCGGATTTTCAACTTCAAATATACAGTTGCCCGCACCCCTTTTCATACCGGAAAGGATAACCGCAACAGTTTTTTTATTATTCGTAGGAAATTTGCGAGAATACGCAACAGGGTAAGGTTATAAAATAAATAAACCGTTCTTTTTCACAGCAAAGGCAGGAATCTTATTTCACCGTTGGCGAAATAGAATTCATGTTTTCGCATTTGAGCTTTGCTTCTATATAAAAAATTATTATGCCGTAAGCGAATGGAAAACATCTTCCATGCTTTGTTCCGTCTGTGACAGGGAAAGAATATGTAATTTTTTTTCGGTGGCAAAGTTGAATATAGCTTCGCGGATATCATGCTCCTTTTCCGCTTCAAGCAACCAAACTCCTTTTTCCTGAAGCTTAACATTAATAATAAAAGGCAGGCCGGAAAGCATGGTGACATCAACCTCCTCCTTAAACTCAACTTCGTAATAGTTTCCGGTGCCGGCAATTTTCCATAAATTGGAAGTGTGGTCATCAGCCACAAGTTTTCCCTTGTGAATAATCACCACGCGGTCGCAAACAGCCTCTACCTCCTGCATAATATGGGTGGAAAAAATAATTGTTTTTTCCTTTCCCAGCTCAGCGATAATATTTCTGATTTCAACTAACTGATTGGGGTCTAAACCCGAAGTGGGTTCATCCAATATTAAAATCTCCGGATCGTGAATCAATGCCTGAGCCAACCCTACCCGCTGACGATAGCCTTTTGATAAAGCACCAATTTTTTTGTGGCGCTCGGGCGTTAAGCCCGTCAGTTCAATCATCTCCTCAACCCTGCTTTTAGTATTAAACGAGGTGTTATACATCTTTAACACAAAAGACAGGTATTCACTAATATACATATCAGGGTAAAGCGGATTGTTTTCGGGCAGGTAGCCAATTTGAGCGCTCGTGGTCAAATCATCCTCCAGCACATCGGTTCCGTTTATAAAAACCGTTCCGGAACTCGGGGTAATAAAAGAGGTAATAACTTTCATTAAAGTTGACTTACCTGCTCCGTTTGGCCCCAACAGACCTACCACTTCGCCTTTGCCAATATCGAATGAAACATTGTCCAGCGCCTTTTGCCGCCCATAAAGCTTGGTAACCTCTTTTATTTCGATTGATTTCATTGTTTGATTTTCAGTAAGCAGCAAAAGTAAAAAATATTATCACCTGCCCAGTGAGCTATGTTTTAGCTTAAGAATTTTTAACCAATCGTCATCTCTATAAAAAGAACCGGCTGTTTTAGTATTTTAGCACTTTCTTTTACAAAATATGAATAAATCAAATCTATCGCGCCGAAACTTTTTTAAAGGAGCACTGGCTGCTGCTGCTTTAGGCACTTTTGCCATGTGGGATAAAATGGTGAAAACAAAACACCTGACAACAGCAAAAAAGAACCTTAAATTGCTGTTTAACCGAAACAAAGAAGTATTATTTGCTGACGACTTTATTATTGTAAACAGATTGGATAAAACAGAAGTTTTTTCAGCACATTGCACCCACCTTGGCTGTTTAATCAACCGGTTTGAAGATGGTAAACTGGCATGTCCGTGTCATGGTTCGGAATTTTCGCTTAACGGAACGGCTCTGAAAGGCCCCGCCTATAAACCCTTAAAAAAAGAAAACTTTCACTTTGATAAAGAAAGGAAATATATTGTTATTTCCTGATATTATGGCGCTTACAGATTAATATCCCTCATTCAGGTTGCAAACCTGAACGAGCTTGTTCTGGTATTTCCTGATATTATGGTGCTTACAGATTAATATCCCTCATTCAGGTTGCCCGCCTGACCGGACGGGCAGGCAAACCTGAACGAACATATTTGTTTAAATAACCCTTCCAAAAAACAACTATTCCTTTAAAATTTTCATGGTTGCTTTAATTTTTAAATTACCTTTGCCGACGTTATAAAAACTTTATAACAGTGGAAGGATTTGATTGATTGCAACCACATAAAAAAAATGCTAAAACAATTTAGCCCGCCAATCATCAAGTACCATTCATTAGGTAAGAATTTAATTTTAAGTTTATTATGTCTTATTTGTTTACATCAGAATCGGTTTCTGAAGGTCATCCCGATAAAGTTGCCGATCAAATATCGGACGTGTTGTTAGACAATTTTCTGGCGTTCGACCCTAACTCAAAAGTTGCTGTAGAAACAATGGTTACCACCGGCCAGGTTGTTGTTGCCGGCGAAGTAAAAACAATCACCTACGTTGATGTGATGAAAGAAATCAGAAAGGTGATTAACAAAATTGGTTACACCAAAGCCGAATATATGTTTGACGGCAACTCCTGTGGTATTTTTTCTGCCATTCACGACCAGTCCGACGACATTAACCGCGGGGTTGAAAGAGAAGATGCCGACTCACAGGGTGCCGGCGACCAGGGAATGATGTTTGGCTATGCCACCAACGAAACCGACAACTACATGCCGTTACCACTGGTAATTGCACATGCGTTGGTGGAGGAAATGGCAGAAATCCGTCGTGAAGGTAAAGAGATGACCTATCTGCGTCCCGACTCGAAATCGCAGGTTACCATCGAGTATTCCGACAACAACAAACCGGTTAGAATTGATACCATTGTAGTATCGACCCAACACGATGAATTTGCATCGGATGAAGCCATGCAGCAAAAAATTAAAGAGGATGTTATCAATATTTTGGTGCCACGGGTAAAATCAACCTTTAAAAACAAAGCCATTCAGGCTCTTTTTGATGGTGAGATTACTTATCATGTTAATCCAACAGGGAAATTTGTGATTGGTGGCCCTCATGGTGATACCGGATTAACCGGACGAAAAATCATTGTAGATACTTATGGCGGCAAAGGTGCTCACGGTGGCGGTGCTTTTTCGGGCAAAGACCCTTCAAAAGTTGACCGCTCGGCTGCTTATGCTGCACGACATATTGCCAAAAACATGGTGGCTGCCGGTGTTGCCAACGAAATGCTGGTTCAACTTTCGTATGCCATTGGCGTTGCCAAACCTGTTGGCGTTTTTGTTAATACTTACGGAACTTCCAAAGTAGGTTTGTCGGATGGTGAAATTGCTCTGAAAATTCAGGATATATTTGACCTTCGTCCTGCCGCCATTGAACGCAATTTAAAACTTAGAAACCCGATTTATTTGGAAACAGCTGCCTACGGACACATGGGACGTGAACCTAAAACAGTTAAAAAGCATTTTGAAATGTTCGACTATTCGCAAAAAGAGATGCGAATAAAAGAGGTGACTGTGGAGCTTTTTACCTGGGAAAAATTAGATAAAACGGAGGAGATTAAAAAAGCTTTCGGCTTGTAATAACGATTATTTTGGCTCACAGTTTAAAACCGTGAGCCAAAGTTGACATTCCCACAAAAAAAGCAGCAATCAATTAAGGTTGCTGCTTTTTTATTTTTTTAAATCCAAAAACTATTTAACAATAAGTTTTTTAGTTTGGTAAATATTTCCGTTGGCAACAACAGAGTAAAAATATACTCCCTGTGGCAAATCAGAAACATCAATACTTACTTTGTTGGAACCGGCTGTTAAATCAGCATGCTTAACAACACTTCCCAAAAGGTTAACAATGTTTACCGAAGCGTTGTTAACTCCTGACAAGTTAAAATCGAAATTCACTTTGTTGGTGGCAGGGTTAGGATAGGCATCGGAAATTGATACACCATCAAAAACATTGTCCTCAACACCGGTTAGCGAATACTTGAAAATAACAATCACCGAGTCGCAGTTATCAACGTTACCTCTTTCAAAAAGGGTATATTTAACAATGGTTTCACCTGATTTTTGTCCGTGAGTATAATGTCCTGAAAAAGGTGGATCGGGTGACATTTGTCCGGCAGGAAGCAGCAAATCATGAGTTGCATCCGAAGTGTCAGTCATCGGGCTGTAGCAACTTCCCGACCAGCAAAAGCTGTTGTCGGTACCTTCAACAGCCTGAATAATATTGCGCGAAGCACCTATTTCCAGTTTATGATCGGACACATTCTTTACATATGCTTCAAATACAAGTTCAAAATCGCCACCTGCATCACCATATACACCTACAGTGTCAGGTAATTTTTCGCCGTTCCAGTATAGTTCAATATCCTGGGCGTTTACCGAAAATGCTATGGCAATTAATAAAATAACAGATAATAAAATTTTCTTCATCATAATTTGGGTTTTAGTTTAACATCAATTTCTACTCAATAATTATTCCAAAAATTGTAAACAGCATAAATACAGCTTTATCTTAAACTATTTTAACAATTTTGGTTATTATAAGCTGACATCGGGTTATGGGGTATGGTTGCCTGACAGGTTCATTTTGAGAAAAAAGTTCTGTATTTTGAAAATCATAATCAACCTTTTACATATTTTAACTGTCATAAAGCCGGTTTATGTATTTTAGCAATCTGTTTTATTTATCTTTTAAATTATTGTTTATGAAAAAATTTACCCTTTTTATTGCCGTTGCCCTTTTATTAGCAGGTTCGACCTATGCACAATCGCAGCGCATGGTGCTTGCCGAAGAGTTTACCAGTGCAACTTGTGGCCCTTGTGCCAGTCAAAATCCCGCTTTTGATGCCTTGCTTCAGCAAAATGCTGATGTTATTACATCCATAAAGTACCACATGAGCTGGCCTTCACCGGGAAACGACCCCATGTATTTGCAAAATCCTACCGACAACAATGCCCGTCGGGCATATTACGGTATCAACTCGGTTCCTCACGTACATATGGATGGTGCTTGGTGGAACGGAATGCCCTCACAGGTTAATCAGGCCAGAATTAACATGGCAGCAGCTGTTCCTTCACCCTTTAGTATTCAGGTGCAACATCAGCTTTCACCCAATGCCGATTCTATTTATATTACCACTCTTATAAATGCTACCGATAATGTGTCGTCAGGAGATTTAAGAGCTTTTGTGGTTGTAATTGAAAAACATATTCATTTTAATTCGCCTCCCGGCACCAACGGTGAACGCGATTTTTACAACGTGATGAAAAAAATGCTGCCCACCAATGCAGGGCAAACGCTTCCGTCGAGTTTTACAACAGGGCAGTACATGATTTTAACCAACAAATGGGCACTGGAAAATGTGTATGACAACAGTGAGCTGGCAGTGGTAGTATTTATTCAGGATTACGCCACCAAAGAGGTTTATCAGGCAGCCATAAGTTCAACAAACGCCATAACGCCAATGTTTACCAACGATGCTGAGCTTACCAATGTATATTACGCCACCGATAAAAACTGCAGCGGCACCATGGCACCCAAGTTCAGAATCAGAAACAATGGTTCCGATGCCATTACTTCGATGGACATCAGCTATTATATTAACGGTGGTGATACCACAACCATTAACTGGACGGGTAATCTCGACTTTTTGGATGTTGCCGAAATTCAGCTTCCGCAACTATCATTTACTGTGGAAGATACCAACCATTTGGTGGTGAATATTACTTCGGTTAACGGCACAAGCGACGATTATACCGCCAACAACCTCATCAACCATGAATTCTACAGGGCAGATATTTTGGGTGAACCGGCCGTAATGTTTTTAGGGCTTGATGACAATCCGGAGCAAACAACCTGGAAACTGTTTAATTATGCCGGCGATGTTGTTCAGGAAGGCGGCCCCTATTCCGACCCAAATAGTATTCAAACCATTATTCTCGGATTTACCTCTTCAAGCTGTTACCGTTTGGAGATTTATGATTCGGGTAACGACGGCCTTACCGGTAACGGTTTCTATCAGGTTGTTTACGGAACAAGTTCAGTAGCCTTTACCGGTGGAGATTTTGCCGATAAAGATGTAAACGAAATAACTTATGATGTGGTTGGAGTTGAAGAACAAAATGCCGTTAATAACATTAAAGTTTATCCCAATCCGGCCTCCGACAATTTAAACGTATCATTTATGCTTAATTACAAAGCCCCTGTTTCGGTTACTGTTTACGATATGCTTGGCAAAGCATTAATGGAAGACAATATGGGAACGCAGGCTTCGGGTTTGATATCTGCCTCTTTTGATATCAGCAACCTGCAATCGGGCATGTATCTTGTAAAAGTACAAGCCGCAGAAAAAACTTTCCTTACCAAGGTTTTTGTAAAATAAGCGGTTTAGTTTAGCTTATAAATCCCCCAAACGCTGCCGTGCGAATCTTTCGCACGGCAGCGTTTGGGTTATTACTGATTGATAAATTGTATGGGTAAAGCGGGAATTTTATTCCTTCACCACCTTCACACTACCAACCTCTTTTCCGTCAACTCTTAGCACTACAACATAAACACCGGTGGGCAGGTAATGGCCGCTGTTGTCGGTTCCGTTCCAAATGATTTGGCAACTGCCGGCGGGTTGTGAGCCGCTTTGCAGAGTTTTTATCAGCAGTCCGGCGCTGTTGTAAATTTCGATGCTGATGCGGGCGGAGTTTATTAATTGAGTAGAGATAATTGTTTGCGAACTGAATGGATTGGGAAAGACAGAGAGATAGTTGGATTTGCTTTTTTGCTTTTCGTTAATGCCTATATTGTTCCACTCGTAAGCTCCCATATCTATTTTATTGCCATATATCCTGGGATTCCCGGCAAGGTCGGTGGCAGGCATCCTGTCAAGGATAAACCGGGGCAAATCCATTGTTCCGGCATCAATGCAAGGCGATTCAGCCGAAAGAGAATACACGGAATCTTCTTCATTATAAAACAGGGGATTGGTATCGATATTGGATGTGTCATAATAATAACAGCTGTCATAATCGTAGGTATTAATACTTTCTATGCCATTTTCAATAAGCGAGTTGTAAATTTTTAATAATGTAATATTGGTATCC
>WGDP01000282.1 GCA_015493215.1 Bacteroidales bacterium
AATTATTCCTGAAAATGAAATGGACAAAGAGATAAAAAAATGGTTCGAATAAACTGGACCATACAGGCAAGGAATGACCTTAAAAACATTGCCGATTACATTTCAAAAGATTCTGCGGTTTATGCCAGACGACAGGTTTTGAAAATCAGGAACAGGACAAAAACCTTGAAATCACTGCCACGAATTGGCAAAATTGTCCCTGAAACAGAGAAAACGAGTATAAGGGAATTGATTGAAGGAAACTACAGAATTATCTACAAAATAATTTCCCAAAACAGAATTGACATTTTAACAATCCACCATACAGCACGCGATTTAACCCCTAACTTTTCTATTTTTTACGTAATAGGTATGTTTAGCTTCTCGAGTAGTTTTTGAGTTTTGTTAGTTATCTCAGCGGTATACCAGGTTCCGTTGGCTTTTACCTTTCTTACTTCTTTTAGGAATAAGATAAAATCCATTGGTGAAAATCTTTTAGTAAGGTTGAACCTTGCAAGTAGTTGGTATATCCTATAATACCAGTGCAGGGCAATGTGATTGATGAACATCCACGTTTCCAAAGCTTGTTCGTTTTGCATATAGCTACTGTCTGCCTCCAAAATATTCTTAAACACATCAATCATATTTTCAATCTGCATACGGCTTTTGTAGTCCACGTATACTTTTTCAGGACTTTTATCGGTATTGTGCAGCATAGCAATAGTGCCAAAATGATATTGTTTTTGGTAAAACCCTTCCATAGTGTACTTA
This sequence comes from Bacteroidales bacterium, assembly GCA_015493215.1. Taxonomy (GTDB): domain Bacteria; phylum Bacteroidota; class Bacteroidia; order Bacteroidales; family F082; genus B16-G9. Next base: position 751 of record WGDP01000282.1, read on the forward strand.
TCAGGCAAATGTTCAACCCTGTTCAAATAATCATTGCTTTCTTCTATCTTTAACCGTTCGTCCAGATAAATATTCACTTTTAAGTTATCTACAACATAGGAGTAATACCAAATCACCCTGCCCTGAAAGTTAAAAAAGCCATCAAACGATTTCTTATCAGAACCTTCTATCTTTTGATAGTCTATGAGTGAACGGTTCCTTTTTAACGGAATGATAAACTTTAGGCCTTCTTCCTGCAAACACGTTACGTTTTGCCGGGAATAAAACCCTTTGTCCGCAATTATGGCCGCATCTTTTACGCTTAGTTCTTCAAGGCACAGCTTAAATGCTTTTATATCTTTAATGTTTCCCGGCAGCAGCCTGTAATAGACAGGTAATTGCAAATCGACAGAAAAAGCAAACATTAAATTGGTAAGTGAATCATAAGTCCCTTTTTTACTTTTAGAATATTGTGTGATTCCCATTAGCTTTGATTTGCTCAACAAATCTGTGCCGTCAAATAAGATATTGTCTTTACCTGAATTGAACTCTTTAAAAAATGCAACAATCTGTTCCCGCCGGGTCCCAAATTCCCGCAAAAAGAAAGTCAGGTGTTTTGGAGATAACTTGAGCCCTTTATAAATTTCAGACATAAAGCTGTGGTGATAGTGGAACTCTATGTTTTTCATCGGGCTGTGGTGTGCCAAACGGCCATAGGCCAATACAAGTATTTGCTTGTAGTAATCGGGAAAATACTTTTTTAGCAAAGTTTCATATTGGCCCAGGTGACTAAAAATAAAAGACGTAATCCCATATTCCTTAACTGTTAGTTTGGACAGGGGAAAAGTTTGCCTGCGCAACTTGGCTTTTTCCGATTCAATAAACCCCTGTTCTTTGGTTATCCTGCCCAGTAACTTTCCTGTAATCTTTTTAGGGCGTTTCTTTTCAGGATCCCATTTGCTGGTCACTTCATACAGGTAGTACCTTCCGCCAATCAGCCTGAGCTCGGTACCCTTCCTTTTGTGCTTAGTTGCCCATTCAGGATGTGTTGCCATAGCTTTAATTTTTAAGGTTAGCAATTAATTTTAAATATTACGTAGATACGTAATAGCAAAATAACACAAAAAAATCGACATAACCAAAGAAATACAATGGTTTCAAGAAAAAATATTACGTATTTTTGGAAAAGTTAGGGTTTAATAATTCAAATGGAAGAAGGTAAGATAGGGGCGTTTAGTAGGTACGTCTTGTACGATACCGTCTCAGAGTGTTTCCTTCTTGCCTTCTATTTTCTTACAAGTTTGGACTAAGTATTTAAGGATGTGAGAAAAAAGCACAATCC
>WGDP01000283.1 GCA_015493215.1 Bacteroidales bacterium
ATATTGCTATACAGATTTATATCGTTGTACTTGAGATTAGATCATGTTGTTTGAGGAGGGTATTCCTAAAACAGGAAGGGTTGTTTAAAGAAAAATTTATTGAAAAAATATTTGCACAGAAAAATAATTGACTTACTTTTGTATGCAATATTTTGCACATTATTTAATTAACCATCTGTTAAAATGAAAAATATTTACTTTTTATTATGGATGTTTTTTCTTTCTGTTACTACGGTGGCGCAGACTACGGTAAAAGGAACGGTTTATGCAAAAAACAAGCAAGAGACCCTTCCCGGTGTTACCATTGTGGTAAAAGGCACATCCACAGGCACCACCTCCGATTTGAATGGAAAGTTTAGCCTGACTGTTAATCCTGACGATACGCTTCAATTTTCTTATATCGGATACGTACCGCAAACCATACCGGTAGCGGGTAAAAGTAACCTTGAGGTTTTTATGAAGGTTGATACCAAGCTATTGGATGAGGTGGTAGTTGTAGGATACGGTGTTCAGAAAAAAAGCGATGTAACCGGTTCGTTGGTTTCCTTAAGTGGTAAAGAGATGCAGGAAACCCATCAGCAAAACATTGCCTCCATCTTACAAGGCAGGGCAGCGGGAGTTACGGTTACTTCAAACAGTGGCGCCCCCGGACGTGATGAAGAGATAAACATAAGAGGTATCAGCTCCATCAACGGGTCGCCTCCTTTGTGGGTGGTTGACGGCGTTCCCACCAGTGCCGGTGTTAATCCGCAGGATATCGAAAGTATGGAGATTTTAAAAGATGCCTCTGCCACCGCCATTTACGGAACAAAAGGAGCCAACGGTGTCATTCTTATCACCACCAAAAAGGGTAGTAAAGGTAAAATGAATATCAACTACGAAAACCGATTTTCGTGGAGCAGTCTTTATAAAAAACTGAATCTTACCACCGCGAGCCAATGGGCAAAACTCAGGGCAGAAGCATACAGCAATGCCGGTTTGCCTGTACCACCGGCTTTGGAAGAGCCTTATGGTGAAGGTACCGACTGGCAGGCTGCCATTACACGCACCGCAGCCTCCATGAATCATTACCTCTCTTTTTCGGGTGGTTCTGATAAATTAAAATGGTTTTTGAGTACCAACTACAACGACCAGCAGGGTATTATAAAAAAATCGGATGCACAATATACCGATATAAGGCTGAACACAAGCGCCAAAATGTACAAATGGCTTACCGTTGGCGAAAACTTTTCATTTTCGGGAAGCACCACCCATCTTATAAACGAAGATGATGAATGGAATGCCATAATGATGGAAGCCATTGCCATTGACCCCATTACAAAAGTGAGAAAAGAGGACGGGTCGTGGGACGGTTCAAAATACAACACCATTGCAAACCCCGTTGCTCATCTCGACAGAACTAAAAACGAAAACAAAGATTTATCGCTAGGTGGAGATGCTTTTGCCGATATTACTTTTTTAAAAGATTTTGTTTTTACCTCACGCTTCGGGTATTATCAAACTTTTAGCAATGGATACGATTGGATGCCCACCTTTTTTGTTAAAACCGGTGAAGAAAACTCCCAAACTTCGGTATCGCGCGATTATTACGAAGGCAGAGACTGGGTGTTTACCAACTTTTTAACCTGGCAGCATAAGTACAACAAACACGATGTTAAAGTAATGGCCGGAATGGAATCGGAACGTAATTACGGTGAATGGTTTGGTGTTACTGCCACCGACCTAATCTCGGAAGCCGATCATCTTATCTTTATTGATAATGCTACCGGAAACCAGAGTGCTTCGGCTTACGGCCTGGCCAGCGATGTGCGGTATGTATCCTATTTTGGCAGGTTAAATTATAATTTTTCTGAAAAATATTTTTTTACAGCCAACTTCCGCCGCCAGGGTTCATCTATGTTTGGGCCTGATAGCCGCTGGGGAAACTTCCCTTCGGTATCTGCGGGATGGCGCATTGACCGTGAAAATTTTATGAAAGATGTTCAAATCATAAGCAATCTGAAACTCAGAGCCGGTTACGGTATGTCAGGTAACGATTTGGCGTTACAACCTTATTCATATTATGCCACTTCGCAATCGGGACAGCGCTATGTTATAGGAAATCAGATAGTTGACGGTGTATCTTTCCCGCGTATTCCAAACAGCGAATTGCATTGGGAAGAAAAATCATCGTTGGATATTGGTATCGACCTGGCCATGTGGGACGACCGGTTTACCTTTACCGGCGACTTTTTTGTGGATAAAACAGGCCAAATGCTGTACGACCCCGACTTACCAGGCCATGTAGGTACCCAGCAAATGCCGTTTACCAATGTGGCTTCCATGCAAAATACCGGGTTCGAGTTTATAGTTGGCTACAAAAACAATTTCAAGAAGTTAAAATATAATTTCAAGTTCAACTTTTCTCATGTTAAAAACGAAGTGTTGGATTTGGGAAGTGCTTCGTACATTCCGGCTGTTACCTTTATGCAGCTGGGCTATATATCCCGTACCGAAGTGGGGCATCCCATGGCATCATTTTACGGGTATGTTACCGATGGCCTTTTCCAAAACCAGGCAGAAGTTGATGCTTATGTTGACCCCGATGGAAACCCCATTCAACCCAATGCCGCTCCCGGTGACATTCGTTACAAGGCTGACAAAGACGGAAAACTTATCACCGATTTTATCGGAAGTCCTTTTCCCGACTTTACAGCAGGATTGAACATGAACTTTAATTACAAAGGATTTTCACTTCTTCTTTTCTTCTACGGGGTTTATGGCAACGAAATTTTTAATGCCACCAAGTTTTACAATTTCAACTCCAGTGTTCGTTACAATGTTGATGCTTCATTGATGGGCAGATGGCTTCTGGAAGGGGATACCGATGACCCCAACATGGCGCGGTTAAACCTTAATGATGCCAACAACAGCCTGCGTTCCGACCGTTTTGTGGAGGATGGTTCATACCTCAGGTTAAAAAATGTTCAACTTGAATATGAGCTGCCCGAAAAATTGTTTAAAAACATCGACCTTTCATCGTTAAAAGTTTTTGTTGGTGCCGACAATGCCTTTACGCTGACCCATTATTCGGGCTTTGACCCCGAAGTGGGGATTGGTTACAACAACAATCCACTCGACCGTGGTATCGACCGCGCAAGGTATCCAAGCCCGCGCACCATTTATGTTGGATTAAACCTCAGATTTTAAAAGTGATAACCATGAAAAAAATAAATATTTATCTGCTACCCATGGCTGCTGTTTTGTTAATGTTTACAAGCAGCTGCAAAAAAGAGTTTCTTGATGTAAAACCGCCCACGCAGGTGATGGAAGATTTTTTTACCAGCGAAGCCAATGCCAAATTGGCCATTACCGGCTGTTACGATGTGATGGGTTGGGATGGAAACCATAACACCATTCCGTTTTTCTTCGGCGACATTATTGGCCGCGACGGGTGGAAAGGGGGTGATGTAGGAGGTGATCAGGATTGGATGAATAACCTGATAAACTTTACCTATACACCTGACAATTACATGCTTAACGTTGCATGGAAAAACTATTATATCGGTATAAACCGCTGTAATACCGCCATTGAGAATATTGATAAAATGTCGTCGGATATGATTTCGGATGACTCAAAGGCCAACCTTATTGCACAGGCACGTTTTGTAAGAGGCTATTTTTATTTTGAGTTGGTTAAAACCTGGGGAAAAGTGCCGCTGGTTGACCATGTGTTAAGCCCCAGCGAATACCAACAACCGTTGGCAGACGAAGAGACAATATGGAAATTTATTGAGGATGATTTTAAAGCTGCCGCCGAGGTGCTGCCTACGCGCATGCAGCAAGACCCTGCCGATATTGGCCGCGCAACCAAGGGAGCAGCACAGGCATTCCTTGCAAAAGCATATATCTATCAAAAAAAGTGGCCCGAAGCTTTGGACATTACCAACCAGATTATTGCCAGCGATAATTACAGCTTGCTTGACAATTATGCCGATGTTTTTAAGTTGGAAAACGAAAACAACGATGAAATTGTATTTTCCATTCAGTTTAAAGAAACAGGCAATGGCGATTATGGCGATGAAAACGAAGGCACCATGCTTTGCGTTTACATGGAAGTCCGTAACCATCCATTTGCAGGCATTGGCGGATGGGGATTTAATTGTCCCACACAGGAGCTTGCCGACCAATACGAACCCGGCGACCCCCGTTTTGAAGCTACTTTTATTCATGACGGAGAAACCTTGTGGGAAGGAACTTCCGATGAGTCAACCTTCGATTGCACTTTTCCAACCAACATCGACCATTATGGAAATCAAAAATATGTTTTACCCGCATCGCAGCAGCCGGCTGATTTTTCCGATGCTTCAAAAAATTGGATATTAATCCGCTATGCAGAAGTGTTGTTGTGGAATGCCGAAGCTGCTTTTTACACCGGCGGTGATTGGGAAAAGCCTCTGCAACAGGTTCGCGACAGGGTAGGATTGGGACCTACACCCTACTCCGGAATTGACGCCATTTATCACGAGCGAAGGGTAGAACTGGCAATGGAAGGCCAACGTTTTTGGGATATTGTCCGCCAGGGACGTGGCGAAGAAATATTGGGAAAATACGGTTATGTGGAAGGCATAAACAATCATTTTCCCATCGCACAGGATCAGCTTGACCTAAGCAACATTTGGTAAAAAAATAAATAACCTTAACAAATATTGAATTAATTAACAACCTTAAAATCAAATTATGATGAAAAAGTTTTTATTGGGATTCATCGCCCTTACAGTACTTTCGTTTAGTGCCTGTAAAAAGGATGACAACACCACCAACAACGACACTCCCGGACCTGTTAAAATTACCTATAACGTGGACGGCAACAGTGTTACTTATCATGCTGAGGCAGAAAACGCCATTAGCTATGCCTGGGATCTTGGCAATGGAGAAACACCAAGTGGACAGGATGTTACCGGTACCTACACCTTTCCCGGCACGTACACCGTAAAATGTACTGCCAAAGGACGTGTGAACGACACAAAAGCTACAGTAGATGTTGATGTTACCGAGGGTGACCCTGATGTATTTAACGATGTTAATGTGGCTCTTTCGGGCTACAACAGCGAAACCGGCGAAAGCGAAGCTGTTTGGGTTTGGGCTACAGGCCCCGGAACCATGGGCGACGGACCTCGTATAAGTTCACCCGATACGGTTTATTTTAATCCCATCGACGATAGCTGGTGGCAGAGCGAGGAGGGCGACCTTCCTGAAGACGGACTGGATGATGAATACTCATTCAAGCTGAATCAGAAAATGGAATATGTAAACAATTTCGGAACCGCTTTTATGGTTAACTGGGCATGGGCTGCTTCAAGAGGCTATGCACTACCCGGAATTTGGGAAGACGTGGCTTACGAAGGCTATGAGGCTCCACAGGCAAGCTGGAGTGTTGAGCATATTGACAACATTAACGACACCCTTACTTTTGAAACCAATATTAATGGTACCATGATGCCGGGTGCCTATGTAATCCACCTTACCAACCACGCCTCCATTGGCATGGAATCGGCAGGATGTGACTATCAGATTTTAAAACTTACCGCCGATACCCTTTGGATTCGTTACGACAACACATTCCCTGAAGACCTTGGAAATTATTATGATCCGGATGTTCTGGAAAGCCAAGGTGCTGCTCCCGGCGACCCCGACGAAGCATACCTGAAACTGGTAAGAAAAAAATAATTTAATTTAGCAACCGGAAAAAAGGCTGTCTTTATTAGCTTGCTAAGCCTGCTAGTAGAAGACAGCCTTTTTGCTGTGGAGACGAACGGTTGGTTGAGACGAACGGCCGTTCGTCTCAACAAAGAATAATAAAAAATAAAAACAAAATGATGAAGCGAGTAACATTCATACTATTATTAGGATTGTTGGCAGTAATAACCCGTGCCCAAAACTATCCTTTTCCACAGCACACCCTTTATGCTGCCCACATTAAACCAAGTCAATATTCGCAAGACCAGCTGGACAACCAGGTAAGGTCGTATTACGATGCCTGGAAAGCCAAATATTTGATAAACGGATGCGAGAGTAATCAATATTACGTATTCTTCGATTCGGGAAATACCAATACGGTTTCGGAGGCAATGGGCTATGGGATGCTGATTGTTCCGCTAATGGCAGGCTACGACCCGGATGCAAAAACCATTTTCGACGGACTGTACCGTTATTATAAGGCGCATCCAAGTCATATTATGCCACATCTGATGGCATGGAAACAGATTACCGGCTGCAAGGATTCCGATGGCCCCGACTCTGCCACCGACGGTGATATGGATATTGCCTTTGGCCTGTTGCTGGCGCATGCCCAATGGGGCAGTGGCGGCGCAATCAACTATTTTAGCGAAGCGTTGCTGATTATTAAAGATCTCATGGGTGACGATGCTTCGGAAGGCGATATCAATCAGGAGTATAACTCCATTAAACTTGGCGACTGGGTTCGAAATGGCAGTTACATGACCGGCACGCGGACGTCCGATTTTATTACCGACCATTTCAGAGCCTTTAGCTGTGCCATAAAGGACAGTACCTGGAACAGTGTTGTTGACGAGTGTTATGCGCTGATTGATACCATTCAAACAAGTTACAGCCCCAATACCGGACTTTTACCCGATTTTATTGTTGATGTGGATGAAAACCCAAAGCCGGCGCCCCCCAATTACCTTGAAGGTGATTTGGATGGAAACTATTCGTACAATGCCTGTCGCGATCCCTGGCGCCTTGCAACCGACTATCTGATTTCGGGTGATGAACGCGCCAAAGAAGCAGTTTTGAAAATAGATAAGTGGCTATATGAAGCAACAGGCGGCAGTGTTAATAATGTACATGCAGGTTACTACCTCGACGGCAGTGTGGCAGCCGGATGGAGCGATAACTCTTTTACAGCCCCCTTTACGGTTGGTGCCATGCTCGATACTGCCAATCAGGAGTGGCTTGATAAGCTGTATGCTAAAATACTGTTGGCAAATACTGCCAACGGTGGATATTACGACAATACGCTCAGACTTTTGTCGATGATAACAATTTCAGGAAATTACTGGGTTCCATCGTGTGATATTTTAAATGGTACTGCCCAAATACCGGCCGATTTGCCACAGCTTTTTACAATCTATCCAACACCGTCGGAAGGGGAAGTTACTTTGGAATTAAACAAGAGGTATGCAAATAAAAGATTCTTAGTCCGGGTGGTAAATAATATGGGGCAAACAATTTATAGCAAGCAAAGCGCATTGAATAAACCATTTTCCATCGACTTGTCAGCCAATCCCAAAGGGCTTTATTATATACGTTTGCAATTGGAAGAAGATAGGCTATCGGAAACGCTAAAAGTGGTGTTGATGTAAATACCGGTTGTTTTTTAATTTACAGTCGTTTAATCCATCTGTCAATTTCGTCGGCTACTTTTTTATAATCGGGAGTTAGCATCATGTTGTGCCCCATGTTGTTAAAAATAACCGGAGTAACGCCATACTTTTTTGCGGTAAGTTTTAGTACTTTTAAAGGGATTGCCCGATCTTTTTCACCTCCTAAAATCAATAAAGGGGTTTTAATTAACTCCGTTTTCACTAAATTAAAACCAAGCATATCAAGATAAGCCAGGTAGGATTCGGTATTGACTTTTGATACATACTTTTTAACATCTGAAATGTCCGCATTGTCAGAGCATAAAATGTGTTTATAGCGGTTTGGGCTGTTTACAATGTGTCTTAAATTTAAGGTAACATTTGCTATAATAAAGTCGATGGGAAACTTTTTTAAAACATCTATTGTGGGACTCCAAATTCCGAAAGGAGGCACCGATGCCATTAAAACTGCGCCCGGTACTTTGTTGTTTTCCAGGTATTTTTGAACAATAAATCCACCCATCGAATGACCCACAAGAATCGGTTTTGAGTCAAGTGAATTAATGGTTTGCTTCAGGTCGTCAACATAATCATTTATCCTCAACAGGTTAAAGGCTTTTTTCCTCGGGCTGTTGGCGTGGTTTGACAGGCTCATGGCATAGGCTTTGTAACCGAGTTTTTCAAACCGGGGTAAAAAGTACTTTTCCCAAACCCACGCGCCGTGCCACATGCCGTGCAAAAACAGAATAGGGTGCTTTCCTGTAATGTTCTTGGGGTTATTTTCTAACACTTCTAAAGTTGCCATGTTAAACTGTTTTTAAATGTTATCAGGCTGTCGTTAAAAGGGATGTTACCTCCTTTAATTGGTCGATAACTACCGGATGAGCCGACAAAAGCCGCTGTTTGGAATTATGTCCGGTGGATACCAAAATTAAATCAACGCCAAGTGTATCGGCCACCTGTTTATCGTGTAAGGTATCACCAATAATTACAACCTCATCGCTACTTACCTTCATGTTTTTCATAAGTTGTTTACCGGTTTCCTCTTTGCTGCTGCCATAATGATCGCCCACGCCGGTTACTTCGTCAAAGTAGGAAAGTATTCCTTTGTTTTTGAGTGTTTTTACAAGACTTTTGTGCTCCATGGCCGAAAGCACCATATGCTTAAATCCTTGTTTTTTAAAATGTTCGAGTACCTCCTTTACACAAGGGAATAGTTTGGTTTGACTGAAGTTTTGATAATAAAGGCTGATAAATTCCATGGCGGGTTTTTCAAATCCTTCTTCTTTAAGGTCGAACCCGACAGATTTATAATATTCGATAACGGGAAAAGTGAAAATTTCTTTGTAAGTGGCGGTATCAACAGTCGCCAGTCCTCTTTTTTTCAATAAAACATTAATACAGTCAACACAATAGCCCACATCGTCCAACAGGGTACCATTCCAATCCCAAACAATTACTTTTTTATTAAACACAACTCAATTCAATTATTTATTGGTATGCGGTAATCCCAACACAGGAATGTCGGCACCAAGAAAATCATCTTTATGAATTCCCCGGCTGAAAAACAGTTTAAAAGCATTTGTTTTGTGGGCAATAAAGGCTATAAGGTCGATGTCGTTTCGTGCAATCACCGTATTTAAAGTGGTTCCGGTATCGTTGTCATCGTTCACCATCATAAAACGTATTTTTTCATCAAGGCGCTCTTTTTCAAAAGCAGCTTCAAGTTTGTGCATGCTGGCATTGTCGTTATCTGATTTTCTAAAATGAACAACATAAAAGGTAAAGTCATGATGCTTAAATAGTTCAAGCATTTTTTTTATGGATGTGATGTCATTTTGAATATCATTTAATTTGGTAGAGTATAATACGTTCTTAAATTTAAAAGTAGTGTAGTTGTTTGGAACGGCAATAACAGGAACCGGTGTCCGTCCCATTATTTTTAATGCCATGCTGCCTTCCAGCGGGCCTTTATTGCCCGAGCCGGAAGTGGACATTACTATTCCATCCGAGTTAATCTCTTCGCACACATCTTCCACCAGCCATTCGGGGTCGCCACTAATCATAAACTTATTGATGGTAAAGTTTTTATATCCTTTCTCTGTAAGATAATCTTCCACCTGTTTTTTAAGTTGAGCCATGTTTGTATCGGCAATTTTCTTTAACTCCTCCGAAAACTCAATGGAAATAATGGGTGCCGACATCATGCCATCAGGGTCGGTTGAGGGATTGTAAAAGGTCTGATCGATAAAAACATGGAAAAGCCACAATGCTACCGGCTCTTCTTTGGTGGCTATCTCAATGGCATATCGACAGGAGTTGAAAGAGCTTTCGCTAAAATCAACAGGAATTAAAATGCGTTTCATAATACTTTATTTTTTTAGGCTTTAAAGATAATGTTTTTTTAAAAACCAAGTGCCAACCCTGTTGCACCAATCAGTAAACCAACAGCAATGTTAATAACTTTGACTACTGCAAAGGCTTTTGGAGATTCGGCAATTAACGGAAGGCTGCCGTGGCCATCCTGCACAATGGAGTTGGCCAGCAAAATGCTAAAGGGCAATGTGCCTGCGGCAAACATAATAACGAAAATAAAATGAGGCCCCGATTCGGGAATGATACCTATTAATACAGCTATAATGAGCACCACCCACAGGTTGTCGTGTACCAGCGTGCTTAAATCGTAATATTGATTTAAAAAGTGAAAAACCAGTAGTGTGCCGAAACTCCACAAAAATATTTTCAAAAGGTGCTTTTTAAGCACATGACCCCACAGATGCTGTTCTAAAAAATGGTCGTTTACCGTTAACAGAGTTAGTAGTGCAAACCCCAATACCACTAAAAAAGTAATATGTATCCACTGCGGATGGTCGTGCTGATGTGCCTGCTGTTGTACGTTTAATATATGGTTGATGGATATCTCAGTATGGCCTGAACCGAAAATAAGCAAGGCCATCATTGCAAGTACCGAGAGTAGTAAAACAATTCTTTTAGTTTTAAGATGAATAAGTTGATGAATGATGGTGTTTTTGTTAAAGCAGACACATTCGGGCGAATTGTGCAGGTGAAAGTGTTTTTCGGAAAGTTTAAAAGCAAACCTGTTTTTAAAAATAAGTTGAACAATAAAACCGGAAATTATGGCAACAACAAAAATAATAAGGTGGAGTATTAAAGCCTGCTCGGGAATGGTTGAAAACATTAAAAATGCCTCATCGCCCGAAGTGGCAATCATGGTGCTTACCAGCGCGCCAAGGCCGATGATGTTATGAACATAAAGCGAAACCGCCGTGTATGCTCCCAAACATCCGGGAATAATGCCCAAAACCGCTCCCAGTAAAATTTGTTTCCAGAGTTTTGTTTTTAACCCCTTACTCCACATCCCTTTGGTTAATACATTCAGGTATTCAATAATTAACATCATTGAAAGGACGAAAAAGGTAATGGTAAGCGACTGTTTAGCTATTTCAATGATTGCGTTCATTTACAAAAAGATGTTGTTTTTATTGCAATACAAAGGTAGTTTATATTTTAACAGAACTTTTTAATGCCTTATTTAAAATTGATTAAAAATATCAAAAAACAGCAGTTTATATTGTAACAATGTGTAATTTTGGTATTTAAATACTTAATTTTTTTTAAATGGGTAAAGTTGTTAATATTTCAGAGGCGGCTTCCATTGGACTTCATTCAATGGTGCTGATAACTCAAACCAAAGGGCAGATTAATGTAAACGAAATTGCCGAGCGTACAGCAAGCTCTAAGTTTCATATAGCCAAGATATTACAGAAACTTGTGCGGGATAATTATTTGATATCGCAACGCGGGCCTTCGGGAGGTTTCTCGTTGGCAATGCCTCCTGAAAACATTTCGCTGCTTAATATTTACGAGTGCATTGAAGGTAAAATTAATCTGTCGGAATGTCCTATTAATAAACCTACCTGTCCGTTTAGCAGATGTATTTTTGGGAAATTAACCATTCAAATGACGAAAGATTTCAGAGACTACCTCAGCTCAAAATATTTAAGTGACTTTGTCGATTTCTAGATTTGATAAATTTTAATACCGAATATGAAAATAGCGATTCCAACCAACGATAAAAAACAGCTGTTTAAAAGAAGCGGCAGGGCAGAGGGGTTTTTGGTAATAGATGTTTCGGGAAGTGAGTATGTTATAAAGGATTATCGTTTCAATACTCATTCGCACCATCATCACCATCACGGCCATGATGAGGAATCGGAGCATGGCCATTCGCATAAGGAAATTGTGGATGCTTTGTCCGATTGCAGCTATCTTGTTGTTAATGTTATCGGAAAACATTTTTTACACGACTTGCAAAATGCCGGAATAAAAGTTTTTCAAACCGATGAAACAACCATTACAGGTGCTGTTGATAATTTCAGAAAAAACGTTTTAAACAAAGCGTAGTAGTTTAAAACGACACGTTAACGGCTCCGATAAAGTTTATTCCCGGTGCCGTTATGCCCGATGAATAGGGACGGTATCTTTTATCTAAAATGTTTTCAACACCAAAGGTTACAAGAAAATTAGGGTTAAAGGCGTAACTGCTTTTAAAATTGAGTGTATTCCAGGCAGGAGAATAGGGGTTTCCATTTACATCGGGTGCATAAAGGTGTGTTTTGTCGCGCTCGGAAGGGGCGAGGTTTGTGTACGATATTTCACCATTGTAAACCGATGAAAGCTCCATGCGTAGTTTTCCATACTCAAAAAGCAATGATGCATTGGCAAAGAACGGTGAAACGTGTCGAAGCGGAAGTCCTTCATCATCAAAACCTTTTATATAATTTGCACTTGCATTCAGTGCCAGAAAACGGGTCAGCTGCGCTGAGAAAACAGCGCTCACACCATATATGTGTGCATGGCCTGCGTTAACAACAGCCTGAACCCGGCTCATTTCACCATCATACAAAATTGAATCGGCACCATTGAGGGTAAAGTTACGTCGAACCATGGCGTTGCGCAGATAGCTGTAAAAGGCGGTTGCCTCAACATGTACAAGGTCTTGAAACGATTTATCCACCGAAAAGTCGATGTTATATACATATTCGGGCTTTAACCCCTGGTTGGGAACCACCACGTTGCCCGGCTCCGAATCGAAAACTTTAGCCACATCGTCAAGGTTGGGAGCACGGTAACCGGATGAGAGGTTGATGCTTAATTTCCAACCTTCCGGATGGTAAACAATTCCCATGTTTCCGGTAACAGCGCCATTATTTAGAACAATGGCTGTGTAGGGAAAATGATACCGAGATGTATCGTTGAAACGTGCGTTAATATATGAATAAGAGGTTCTTATGCCTGTTTGGAATGTGAAAACATTATTGGCAAAATTATCCTTATAAGTGAGGTACAAGGCACCTGAAAAATATTTTGTGCCGCCATCAGGGTACCGCGTGGCCGTTGGTTTGGTTTCGCCGGTGTAAATATTCTTTTTTTCACCGGTTGAAGCTACAAAATTGTAAACACTTTCAAACCCGTAAAACAGATGCCCGTTGTTTCCAATTGATTTATCAATGTCGATGTTTAAGGAGGGAATGGCTACTTTTTCCACTCTTTTACGCAACCAACTTTTGCCGAATTTCCGGTCGTTACGGCCTTCGGTAACATATTGGTAGGCAAAAATTATTTTGTAGTTGTCGGAGAAGTGTGTTTTTTTGTGATTCCGGTATTGTGTGCTAAACATCATCCATTGCTGTGGCTTATAGTACCATTGCGCATATTTTAGCTTACCTCCCTTTTTTTGTATCAACCGGTCGTAACGGGGCACATCCGACGTGCCTGAATAATAGAAATTCAGTTTTAAGGAGGAGTGGTTGTTGATGTTGTATCTTATTTTTTGTGTGGCATTCAGTTGTGAATACCCCGAATATTTTTGGATTAACGGGTTAGGATTCTTTACAATGGAATCGCTGCCATTTATCTCCTCTACATAATCAGGCCTTAAATAAAAGTCGTTGCCATGCGAGCCCATTCGCAGGTTATTAAAGTTTGAATAGGTAATCATGGTTAAAAAAGCCCACTTGTTGTTGGCCAGGTTCAAGCTCAGGTGTCCTGTTTTTTCAAAGGCAGCCGAAGCCGACCTTACCATTGCCCGTCCTGAAACTTTCCATGCTTCGGTATTGTTCTGAATGGGCGATTTAAGGTGAATATCCATCACGCCACCGAGGGCATCGCTGCCATACAGATTGGTTCCCGGGCCAAAAATTATTTCAACGCTTTTTACACTGTTAACATCGGCTTGCAACACATTTTGCAGGTTTCCACTTCGGTAAATGGCATTGTTCATACGCACACCATCAAGCATAAACAAAACTTTATTGGCTGCAAAACCTCTAATCATCGGGCTGCCGCCACCCAGCTGACTTTTTTGCACAAACACCTGTCCGCTTTTATCCAGCATATCGGCAGAGGTGGCAGGGTTTTCAAAAACAATATCTCTGTTTTTAATCACCTCAATTTTGTTGGGAACCTCTTTTTTATTCACCTCCCAGCTGTTTGCCGAAACAACTATTTCCTCCAGGTCAACAAGTTTTTCATTTAAACTCACCCTAAAGTTTGACTTTTTTAAGTCGCCGGCAGTTACCTTAAGGGTATGGTAGGCAGGATGCTGAAATAAAATGACAGAATCCTTATTAAACTTGTTTAAAGTTGCTGTTCCGTTTTTGTCGGTTACAGCAGTAACGGTTCTTGATGTATTGTAAATCAATACATTGGGGATTATCTCGCCCGTTTGCCGGTCGTAAACAGTAAGGCTTTGTGAAAATATTTCAAAAGGCAACAGCAAAATAAATACAAGCGCTGCAGTGATGCGAGCCTTCATTGGTAAATATTTTTACAATTATTTTTTGTACTGGCTGCGCTGTTTGGCAGCTTCTTCAAGCCTTTTGGTAAAGCCCGATTTTTTCTTGGGAGCTTTTTTCTTGTTGGCTTCAATTTTGGCGCGCAACTTATCTTCGTTTACCATTACTCTGAATGCATACATCTGCAGGAAGGTAATTACGTTGGCAAGGAAGTAATAATAACTTAAGCCCGAAGCGTAGTTGTTAAAGATGCCGAGGAACATAATAGGCATCAGATACATCATGGTTTTCATGCCCGGCATACTTTGTTGCTGACCCATCATCTGATTGTTCATTTTGGTGTAAATCAACGTTGAGATGGTCATTAACAAGGTAAACAAACTAACGTGATCGCCGTAAGCCGGAATTTTAAAAGGCAGGTCTAAAATTGAATCGTAGCTCGACAGGTCCTTTGCCCATAAAAACGATTGTTGCCGCAGTTCAATGGATGCAGGGAAAAACCTGAACATGGCAAACAGGATGGGCATTTGCAACAGCATGGGCACACAACCTGCTGCCGGATTTACCCCCGCTTTTTTGTACAATGCCATAATAGCCTGCTGCTTTTTCATGGCATCTTTTTTATCGGGGAATTTGGCCCCGATTTCATCAATTTCAGGTTTTAACACCCGCATTTTAGCCGATGACATGTAGGTTTTATATGCAATGGGAAAGAGTACCAGCTTTAATAACAGGGTTAATACCAATATTACAATACCGTAATTCCAACCCAAACCGCCAAGGAAGTTAAATACCGGAATTACAATGTATTCGTTTATCCATGCCAGTAAAAAGAAACCCCAGCCAATGGGAATCTGTCTTTCCAAATCAAGGTTATAGGCTTTAAGCGTGTAAAACTTGTTGGGGCCAAAATAGAAATGGAATGGTATGTTTGAAACGTTTCCGAAACCAAACGGCAAATCCAGTTCGGCCTTAACCGATTTTAAATATCTTGGATTGATAGGGTGCTCTTTTTCTTTAACCGACAGCGTTCCGTTTTCAAAATTGTTGTCGGCAATAATGGTGGACGAGAAAAAGGGTTGTTTAAACGATACCCATTTTAACTTGGTAGATATTTTTTCTTCATCATCGCCGCTTTCCGAAAGGTAATCCACAGCATCTTTTACAGGCTTGTAATAGATGGTGGCACCGTTAAAACGGTCAACATGGCGTTCCTGTTTCATTAAATCGGTTTCCCAAACAAGCGGGAGCGAGCTGATATTAGTGGGTATTACCCCGCGCATATTAACGAGATTAATCTTAAAATCAAACATATAATTGTCGCCGTGCAGGGTGTATAGGTACTCAATATATTTTGTTGAATCAACTATTCCGTCTCCTTTGTCAACATAAAGACGCATACTGAAAGTAGTGGAGTCATCACCGCTTACAAGGGTGCTTGTTGAGGCGGAAGCCGTGGGTTGAAAGTAAAAGTCGTTGGTGTTGATGGCTTTATCGTTTGAAAAAAACGACAATCCGAAATTCATCGAATTGGGATCAAACAATAAAAGAGGTAACGAATCCCAGGTTTGATAATCTTTTAGCTGAACCTGTTTAATAAAGCCGCCTTTGGAGTCGATTTCAATTTTTACCAAATCGTTTTCCAAAAAGAATTTTTTGTTTTTTCCAACAGCCGAATTGGCAAACACATCATATTTGGCGTGCATGGCCTGATAAGTTGACGATGGTGCTTTACCTTGTTTTACAACAGCGGTATCGGCGGAGCGTGTTTCTAACGGTTTGTCGGCAAGCTTTTTAGATTTGGCGACTTGCGCCTTCCGAATCGAATCTTGCTGATATTGAACATACTCTAACGAGTCCTTTATGTGCTGTAGATGTTGCTTTTTTTGAATTTCTTCCTTTGAAGGGCTTAGCCAGATCGAGTAACCGATCATAATGGCAGCAATGAGTACAAAACCTATTACGGAATTTTTATTCATAATGTCATTTTTTAAGAGCTGCAAAGGTAATTAGAAATAACTAAAAAGCAGAAGAAAACCCGGCAAACTTAACATGACTTAAGTTTGTGGTAATTAGATAGTCACCAAAATACCTTAAGATTTTTATAAAAATATTGCCCTCATATGTAGTTTTATGAATGATTTGTTTACTTTTGGTTTTCTAAATAAAAAATTATTTAACTCATGGCATCACATCGTACGCTATTTAAAGAAGTGCAACATTTACCTCGTATTTTTGTTTACATTACGGTATTTATTTTGTTGGCAGTGCTTGGGTATTTGTATTCTTCAACCTACCACATGTACCTTAACGAAACGTCCATAAGAGGTTGGTCCAGAGCGTTTAAATTGGTATTGGCAGGTATGGTTATTCTTACCTTTTTTATACTCGGGTTAATTTACATTGTTTGGAACTACCGGCTTGTTACCAAAGTGTCGGTTCGGTCGTTTTACTTTAAAATGCCACCCATTAAAAACAGTTATAAAAAAATAAGCACCATGCGTATTTTAAGTGTAAAACGTGCCACTACGGATGATCTTCCCCGGGGAACCGTTAAAATTAAGATGAGTGGCAAGGAGGGTGTTTTAATGGAACTTGAAGACAATAAAAATGCCTTTATCGGGTCGCAACATGCCGATTCGCTTGAAAAAGCGTTTGTTAAGATGCTCGAAAATTCATAGCTGTTCAGTGCTTTAAAAAGGAAATTAAAACTTCGGAATTTGTTCCGGAGTTTTTTTTATGATGGTGTGTTTTACCTTACCTTTGATTTTTTAAACAATTAATAATGGCCAACGGAAAATTATATCTGATTCCTGTCACCCTTGGAGGAAATGAAACCATAGCCCATGTGCTTCCCGAGTATAACCACAGCATTGTTCATCAGTTGGATACCTTTATTGTTGAACAGGTTCGTACCGCACGCAGATTTTTAAAAGCCATCAACCATCCTGTGCCCATTGATGAGATGGTGTTTTTCGAATTAAACAAACACAGCAACCCTGATACTGTTTCGGAGTATCTAAAACCATTGACGAACGGAAAAAATATCGGATTACTTTCCGAAGCAGGTACTCCTTGCGTGGCTGATCCCGGTGCGGTGATTGTTGCTCTGGCTCAACAAAAAAACATTGCTGTTGTCCCTTTAACAGGCCCCAACTCCATTATTCTGGCATTGATGGCATCGGGTTTTAACGGACAGCATTTTCTTTTTCATGGATATCTGCCCATCGAAAGTCATCAAAGAAATAAAAAAATAAAGGAGTTTGAAAATGCCGTTTACCGTTTAAATCAAACTCAAATTTTTATTGAAACTCCCTATCGAAACGATAAACTGCTTGATACATTGATAAAACAGCTGAAACCGGAAACCAAAATTTGTATTGCCGCCGATTTAACCCTGCCGACTGAATTTATTAAAACCCTGCCGGCAAAATTGTGGAAATCCAACCGCCCTCAACTGCACAAACGGCCTGTAGTGTTTTTGGTTGGGAAATAGAGGGGGCTTTTCTGTTGATTGAGTTTTTGGGTAA
This sequence comes from Bacteroidales bacterium, assembly GCA_015493215.1. Classification (GTDB taxonomy): domain Bacteria; phylum Bacteroidota; class Bacteroidia; order Bacteroidales; family F082; genus B16-G9. The sequence continues at coordinate 17,716 of WGDP01000283.1, forward strand.
AACTCTTATCTTTTAGCTTCTTAAAGTTTGCTACCTTTGCACACATTAAATAAAACATAAAAAATAGTTGTTATGGATAGAGATACCAAAGTTTTTGACCTGATACAACAGGAGAAAGAGCGTCAGATGCATGGCATTGAGTTAATTGCTTCGGAGAATTTTGTCAGCGAGCAGGTACTTGAAGCCATGGGTTCGGTTATGACTAATAAATATGCCGAAGGTTATCCCGGAAAAAGATATTACGGTGGTTGCGAGATTGTTGACCAAACCGAGCAGCTAGCCATCGACCGTGCCTGTGAACTGTTTGATGCGCAATATGCCAACGTACAACCCCACTCGGGCGCACAAGCTAACATGGCTGTTTTGTTGGCCTGTTTAAAACCCGGTGACACCTTTATGGGGCTTGACCTTTCGCATGGTGGCCACCTTTCGCACGGTTCGCATGTAAATTCGTCGGGTATATTATACCGCCCTGTGGCCTATCATGTTAAAGAGGAAACAGGAACGGTTGATTACGATGAAATGGAGAAGATAGCCCTTGAAGAAAAACCAAAACTGATTATTGCCGGTGCTTCTGCATACTCGCGTGATTGGGATTATGAGCGCATGCGTGACATCGCCGATAGGGTAGGTGCCATATTAATGGCTGATATTTCGCATCCTGCAGGGTTAATTGCCAAAGGTATTTTAAACGACCCCATTGAACATTGCCATATTGTAACCACCACCACCCACAAAACCCTTCGCGGCCCCCGTGGAGGCATGATTTTGATGGGTGAAGATTTTGAAAATCCATGGGGATTGAAAACACCCAAAGGAATTACTAAGATGATGTCAACGGTATTAAACTCAGCTGTTTTCCCGGGTATTCAGGGTGGTCCGCTTGAGCATGTAATTGCTGCCAAGGCTGTTGCCTTTGGCGAAGCGCTTACGGATGATTATTTTCAATATATTTTGCAGGTTAAAAAGAATGCCGATGCCATGTCGAAAGCATTTGTAAACAGAGGCTACCACGTAATTTCGGAAGGCACCGATAACCATTTAATGCTAATTGATTTGCGTTCAAAATTCCCGGAAATTACAGGTAAAGTAGTTGAGAATACGCTGGTTAAAGCCGATATTACCGTCAATAAAAACATGGTTCCATTCGACAGCCGTTCGCCTTTCCAAACAAGCGGACTTAGGGTTGGAACACCGGCCATAACCACTCGCGGTTTAAAAGAAGAACACATGGAACCCATTGTTGCCATGATTGATGAAGTTATCAGCAATATTGATAACGAAAGTGTTTTGGAAAGTGTTAAAGCACGGGTAAATGCAATGATGAAAGATTTTCCGCTGTTTGCCGGCTGATAATTGAAAGACCTTTTTTATACCTTTTAAGTTCTATAACGGCTGTGCTCTTTCAGATTTGCAATCTGAAAGAAGATAATAGACATGTAATCAATCTGATAGAATCAGTCAGATTATAAATCTGACCGAGCTTTGGGGTTTTTTATGTTAGCTTGGTTTGAGCACCGCTGAAAACTTTGTTGATGAAAGTCCGTTGGTTAAAAACTAACGACAATGCTCTTTCAGATTTGCAATCTGAAAGAGGATAATAGACATGTAATCAATCTGATAGAATCAGTCAGATTATAAATCTGACCGAGCTTTGGGGTCGATCTTTGGTTTTTTTAATACTTGAAGGTCTGCTGAAAACTTTGTTGATGAAAGCCTGATGGTTAAAAATCCGGAAAAAAGAGTATCTTTGCCACCTTCTTATTAAAGAATACCACCTTAACCTGTTTTCCATGATTCATAGGAAAACTTTTTTACAAACAAATTTCAGCAATTAATGCAATTTAAAGATTTAAAAATAATTGAGCCGATTTTGAAGGCTCTCAAAGAAAACCAATACATTACTCCAACCCCCATACAGCAGCAGTCGATTCCCCTAATTCTTAATCGAAGAGATATATTAGGCAGCGCCCAAACCGGCACCGGAAAAACAGCAGCCTTTGCTGTTCCCATATTGCAGCATTTATATAACGACAGACACAAAAACAATGGTCGTCGCATTATTAGAGCACTTATTGTTACTCCAACACGCGAACTTGCCATTCAAATTGATGAAAGCTTTTCGAGCTATGGAAGATATACCGGATTGAAAAATACGGTTGTTTTTGGCGGTGTCAACCAGGGACCGCAAACAACACTACTCAACAGGGGTGTTGATATATTAACGGCTACACCCGGCCGCTTGCTTGATTTGATGAACCAGGGTTTTATAAGCTTAAAAGATATTGAATATTTTGTGCTTGACGAAGCCGACCGCATGCTGGATATGGGTTTTATCAACGACATAAAAAAAATTATCGCCAAACTTCCGGTAAAGCGGCAGTCTCTCTACTTTTCTGCCACCATGCCCGACACTATTGTGGAGCTGTCGAAAAAGATTTTAAACAACCCTGTAAAGGTGAATGTAAGCCCGGTTTCGTCAACGGCGGAAACCATCCGGCAGTATTTGTATTATACCAATCGTGCTGACAAAAACAATCTGCTGATTCATATTTTGCAGGATGCTGCCATCAACCAGGTTTTAATCTTTTCCAGAACTAAGCATGGCGCCGACCGCATTGCCAGAAATTTAAAAAAGAAAAAAATCAGAGCCGAAGCCATTCATGGCGATAAATCTCAAAATCAGCGTCAAAAGGCGTTGTCGATGTTCAAGGAGCGAAAGGTTCGTGTGTTGGTTGCCACTGATATTGCCGCCCGTGGTATTGATATCGACAAGCTCAGGTTTGTAATTAATTTTGATATTCCCAACGTGGCCGAAACCTATGTGCACCGCATTGGCCGTTCAGGCCGGGCAGGGGAGGAGGGCGTAGCCATCTCCATCTGCGAACCGGAAGAGAATGTTTATATTAAAGATATTGAAAAGTTGATTAATCGTGAAATAGAGGTTGTTACTGATTCCCCTTATCCTCAAACCGATAAGCCCATGACAAATTCAGAAAAAAAGGAATGGGAAAAGGAAAAACAACGCCGCAAGCGCGAGTTTTTCGCCAACCGAAAACCAAAACAGGGACGTTTTTTGAGGAAGTAGGATTGGTTTTTTGAAAGGAGCTGATGTGTTAAAGTTTTTTGATTACAAAAAAGTAAACAATTTTGTTTACTTTTGTCGTATGAATAAACAGATCGAAATATTAAAGGGGCTTCACCCGGGTTTGTATTTGGAGCACGAATTGAGTCGTAGAGGGTTAAAGAAAGGTGCTTTTGCTCGTTCTGTTAATGAATATCCGCAAACAATAACTGCCATTATCAAAGGCAAGCGTAAAATGAATACGCAACTTGCCATGAGAATTGAAAATAAATTAGGGCTTGAAGAAGGGCTTTTGATGATTCTGCAGGTTTATTATGATATTGACCGTGAGAAAAGCAGAAAGCAAAAGCATACACCCAACCTAAGTCTTTTGAGGCCGGTTTTGTTTTGGGATACTGATTTCAATTTAATTGATTGGGAGAAGCAAAAGCACGCAGTCATTAAGCGGGTTTTTGAAAGGGGTAATCAACAGGAGAAGGAAGAAATTATGCGGTTATATGGCCGCAATGCTATAAATAAAGTTCTTCATTATCATGCACACTAATCTTCATTATAATGTAGTAACCCCTTTGCTTTTGGAAGTTCTCAGGACATGCATGTCTGAAAAAATATTTAGCTCATTTCGCTTAGTTGGAGGCACGGCTCTTAGTTTGCAACGAGGTCACAGAAAATCTGTTGATATTGATCTTTTTACTGATGCAGAATATCAAAGCATCAATTTTGATGCTATCAGTCAATGGTTAAAATTAATGTATGCATATGTGGATTCTGTTGACATAGAACCTATTGGGCCTGGAAAATCGTTTTTTGTCGGGAACGATAAAAACCAATGCATAAAGCTTGATTTGTATTATACAGATGACTTTATTGATGAGCCACTGGTTATTGATAAAATAAGGATGGCAACTATAAGAGATATCATTGCCATGAAGATGGATGTTATTTTGCGAGGTGGAAGAAAAAAGGATTTCTGGGACTTACATGAATTATTTGATGAATATACGTTAAATGATATGTTATCTTTTCATAGAAAGCGATATCCGTTTAATTATAATCAAAACCTTCTAATAAAAAAATTAACTGATTTCAATGAGGCAGACAATGATTTTGACCCATTATGCCTTTATGGAAAACATTGGGAATTAGTTAAGC
>WGDP01000284.1 GCA_015493215.1 Bacteroidales bacterium
AGCTTAACGAAAAGTCAAAATCAGTGCTGAGTGAACTTCAGGATAAATTTTCGGAAATTGATTTTATGAATGAATCCGACAAGGAATATTTACAGCAACAACTTCAAAAATTTTCAATCATCTTTTTTACCGACATCAATGTTTACAGCCGTTCGGGTAAATTACTTGCCACTTCAAGGCCTAAAATATTTGAAGCCGGTTTGCTCTCGACGCTAATTAACCCCAAAGGATACCAACAAATTATCAACGACCAGAAAATATTTTATCTCACCAAAGAACAAATAGGAAAAATGTCCTATTATTCGGCTTATGTTCCGTTAAGTTTTGATGCAGGTGCACCCGTAGCCATTTTAAACCTGCCCTATTTTGCAAGGCAGTCGGAGGTGGCAAGGTCTTTTATGCCAATGATTTACAATTATCTTAATATATTTGTCTTATTGGGCATCATAGGCACTTTTATGGCATTGATGATTGCCAAAATTTTAACCCGTCCGCTTACGATGCTGCAACGCAGCTTATCTGAAATTCAAATCGATAAAAAAAATGAACCGCTTGTTTGGAACAACGATGATGAAATAGGCCATCTGATATCAGAATACAATGTGATGGTTCAAAAAATTGAAGAGAGTGCAGGTTTGTTAAAACGTTCGGAACGTGAAATGGCCTGGCGTGAGGTAGCGCAACAGGTAGCACATGAAATTAGAAACCCGTTAACACCCATGAAACTGAACATTCAGTATCTGCAAAAAGCTTACGATAAATCAAATGAAGATTTTAACAAAATATGGAAATCGGTATCGGCATCCCTAATCGATCAAATTGAAGCGTTAAACGAGGTAGCATCAACCTTTTCCGATTTAGCGAGCAATAACACACCGGATAAGGAACGGGTTGATGTTGTACAATTAGTCAAATCATCCATCGAAATATATAACAATAACGAAAAGATTAAATTTACTTTAAAACCGAATGTTAATGATGCTTGGGTGATGGGTCGTCAAAACGAACTGCTGCGTGTTTTCAACAACCTGATTAAAAATGCCGTACAATCAATTTTGCCGGGTAGGGGAGAAGTTGAAATTGAAATTAGCCGCAAACAAAACAATGTTGAAATAAAAATTTCAGATAACGGCAGGGGTATTCCCGAAGAGATGAAAAACCGGATTTTCCAGCCCTATTTTACCACCAAAAGCGGTGGTACGGGGGTGGGCCTTGCCATTGTAAAAAACATTATAACCGAAATGGGAGGGGAGATAACCTTTGAGTCGGGGAAAAATAAAGGAACGATTTTTACATTGGTTTTGGATGCAGTATAAGATATACAGAAGAAGAGAAAAATTGGAGTTTACGGTTCCAAAAGTTACGGCTGTTTTAGTAACTGACGACACGTTAAAAGTGGACTTAAGTGACGGCCGTGCAATTTCTGTCCCTTTAGCGTGGTTTCCTCGTTTAATTGAAGCCAATAAGGAGGAACGTTCCAACTGGAAATTGATAGGTGACGGATTTGGTATTCATTGGATAAAAATTGATGAAGACATCAGTGTTATAAGCTTATTAACCGGAAAACCTTCGGGTGAAAGCCCTAATTCTTTAAAAAAATGGCTTAAAGAAAGAAAAGAACTAAAATCGAAATAATGTTCTTCTGATTCCAGTTTTCAATCTGTAATACATTTTCCGTTATTTCTGTACATATCATTTCGTATGGGAATAAAAAAACTCTTTACCATTTTCAAATACAATTCTTACAAAAACCTATAAAAAGGCTATTGGTGATATTTTGGTTTATTGTGTAAATAATAATCAACCGTATAATTCGTTTATTATATCCCTTTTGGTACTTTTGTCGCCTATGTCGAACAACCCTTTAAAACGCCTTGCAGGAGAAACAGCCGTTTATGGCCTGGGAACCATTATTCCACGGCTGCTTAACTATTTGTTGGTACCCTTTTACACCTATCTGGTGTTTAACCAAAACGAGTACGGACAAATAACGGAGCTATACTCTTACATTGCCTTTTTGGTGGTTTTCCTCACCTTTGGACTTGAAACCGCCTATTTTCGATATGCCAATCAAAGCAGCAACCCTCAAAAAGTATTTAATACCGGCTTTCAATTTATTTTATTGTCCGCACTAACATTTGTTGTGTTAATATGGGTTTTTCTCGACCCAATATCTGCGGCTATGGGATATGCATCACATCCCGAATACATTATGATGCTGGTGTTTATTGTCGCCCTTGATGCCATTACAGCATTGCCTTTTGCGTGGCTCAGGTTTCACAGGAGAGCAAAGACTTTTTCGGCCATCCGTGTGGCGAGCGTGGTGATAAATATTTCGAGTAATATATTGTTGCTCGTGGTGTTTCCCAAGGTGCTCGCTCCCGAAACAACACACTATTTTCCGTACTATTTAACCACTAACGTGGGTTTGGTATTTGTTTCAAATTTAATAGCCTCGCTGGCAACCTTGCTGATGGTAGCACCTGTTTTAAAGGCATTTACTTTTAACAAAGATGGTGTTTTATTAAGGAAGCTACTACAATACAGCCTGCCGGTATTGGTAATAGGCCTGGCCGGCATGATAAACGAAGTGGCCGACAAAATACTTATGAAATATCTGCTGTCCGACCCCGCTACCGC
>WGDP01000285.1 GCA_015493215.1 Bacteroidales bacterium
AACAACTACTGATTTTTGAAAACGATACTTTTTGTTTTTTGCTTTACCTTCTTCATAAAGCTGTTTCAAATAATCCTTTTCAAAAATTATTTTCATAAAAAAATGGTTTTTTCACATTGCAAAGATACAATAACATTTAATATTATTCACTTAAATAGTGAATTAAAATAATATTCTTTAAGGCCAATAATATTATGCTATTTTTTAAACGATACTTTTACAGGTTTCACAAACCTTTTAGGAACACCCTTTTTGGGAGGCTTGGGTTTTTTAATGTTTCCTTTTTTGGAGATGGTGGTTGCAAAACCTCCGGGAACAGTCTCTTCATCCTTTTCGGTGGTTATTTTCAGCTGTCCGTTTTGGTTGTACACTAATGTTTGTTTTGGCATTACGGCCAAAGCAAAATTGTTGCCGGTGGCAGAAAACTTAGCCCTGATTGTGTTAAAGGTTAGCGGCGAATCTCCAAAGAAGGTACCTGACAGCAGGGTCAGATTTTGACCGTTTGACACTTCAACCGACGCAGCACTATCGGCTTCCAACATCGTTATGGTATCTCTTGAAGGTATCAATATGATAAAGTTTCCTTTGCCAAAGGTTATTTGAGATGAGGTGGTTACATTTACCGCCGGAATTTGGGTGAAGTCGGAGATAGTGTTGCCATCGAGTACCAATTGTGCTTTGCTGAAATTGGTACGTGGAACTAAACGGATATTTTCATGTTTGTTGATTAATCCGTATGCTTCAGCAAGTTTATCGGGGTCGGTTTTTCCTGAAAATGATTGTGTTCCATAAGTAAGGTGCTTGGTTAGCAGCCATTGGTTGATGGCAGAAGCCGGCCCTGAACCACGGGTGAGTTTGTCAAACATCATGGTGTTTAGCAAAAAGTCGGCATAAACAGCTACCGGATTGCTTTGACAGGCGGTGTCGTAATAATTAATTAAAAACGAAGTTTGCGATCCCGAAACCAACCATGCCGGATACTTTTTTTGCACTGTCTTAAACCTGTCGAAATCGGTAAAATCTTTAATGTATCCTTTGTGATAATAAATTGAGTTGCTAGCAAAACCGGGAACCTTTTCTTTTAAAAAGTTGAACATTAAAAAGGTGAAAAAGTCGGCGCCGGTTTCGCTGAAAGATACATATTCGGCTTTGTCGAAAAGATATTTCAGCTCGTCTGTCCGGCGGGTTTCAATCCATTTGCTGCCTCCGCATTTTTCTGCCAAAAAGTTGTAGTAACGATGCTGTTTCAACACAACAGCCTGCTGTACAAAGTGTCCCATCACATGGAATATCAAGGTGTAAGCGGGATCGGTTGTTTCGTTAATTTTAGTACCCCAGAACTCTTTTTTACTTCCGGGGATGTTAATAACCGGTTGAAAATTAAGATTATCTGAAAATGTTGGCTTGGTAATATTTTTGGCGTTATAGCTAAAAGTAAGTTTGTCAAGTTTTGAAAAGAGGTAGCTTTTTTGATCTTCATCCAGCGGGATGGCTTCTGCAAACGCTTCCACATATTGTTTAATGCGCTGTTCGTGTTCTGCCGGGGTAAGAATATCAAAATTGCCATGGTTGCCCAATTTTACAACCCTGCCGGCTTTGAGGCTGTTAACAATGGTATCGGGCAGTTCATATTTTAGTGCAATGGAACAGGTTTCGGGCCAGTTAATTTCGGGTGACAGGCTTGCCTTGTCAAATTTTCGGCCTGTCCGGCGGGCATATTGCTGCTGCTTGTCAAGCTCCTTATCAAATAAGGTGGTATTAAACAGGATGTAAAAATTTCCTTTTTTGTCAGATTGGTTGGCAATTTGAAAGCTGATGGGAAACAGTTCGGGAGGTCTGGCTTCGGCACGGGGTTTAAAATCGGGGCCGGTTGTTTTTCCGGTAAGCAAAGTCATACCAACGGGCAGTGTCAGTGTTTTTTCTCCTACTACCTGTGCTGTGCCCGCAATTGTAATGACAGCTTTAAAGGTAACCTGCAAAGGAATGTCGGCCAGCGAAGGATAGATGCTTTCATCCGGTTCGTTAATGGTAACACTGAATGAAGAGTTGCCTGTTGAATCAATCTGTAATTGAGGATTGGTAACCTGAATAAATCCTGTTTGTGAAGGGTTATCAACTTCAAGGGTTGTCTGAATCACCGTGTCAGGAAGCTTTTCGATGTGCAAATGAATGTTGGCAAAACTTTCCACGGGTAAATAGCCGGCAGAAGAGGACAAAGTAATTTCGCCCAAATCGAAAGCGATTGCTGCCGAATCTTTTATTATTGCGGTTGTGTCATCAGGTAAAAAGGTAGTGTCGATGGA
>WGDP01000286.1 GCA_015493215.1 Bacteroidales bacterium
GTTTATGATGTAAACAATCCTAATTTTAACCAAGGTCAATAATTATCGTTATATTTGCATTACGAATCTGTTTAATCAACCTTTAATTATTATCTTAAATGTATCATTGGCAAAACGAATATAAGAAACCCGTTAAATTTTCAACATTACGAAAATATGTTGAGTTTTATTCGGAACACGATTTGTTTGCTAAGGTTAGTAAAGTCGGGCTAAAATTAGGTGCTGAAATTTTGTTTTATGTTATGCTGCTTTTTTATTTGCTTGCCGACAAAACGGTTCCTTTGCGCAATAAGCTGATTATTACTGCTGCGCTGGGATACTTTATATTACCAACCGATTTGATTGCCGATTTTATACCGGTGCTTGGTTTTTCAGATGATGCAGCCTTTTTAAGCTATGCTGTTTCCAGTGTTTCTTCGGCCATAACTCCTGAAGTTAAAAAAAGAGCAAAGGAAAAAATTGAGGAAATGTTTGATGTCAATATGACTACTCAATCATCAAAAACAAAGAGTGTTGCTAGCCGGGCAGATTATTAATTCGGTTTTTTGTTGAACATGTTCATTGTTCGTTCCAGACCGATGGTGGTAAAACTTTTTATTATCTCAATGGCCGTGTTAATTTTAAAGGGCAGTTCTTTCTCTTCCTCTTTTGGCCATTCTCCTAACACATAGTCAACCTGATAGCCTCTTCTAAAATCGTTTCCAACACCAAACCTCAGCCTTGCAAACCGATTGGTACCGATGGTTTGAATAATATGGCTTAACCCGTTGTGGCCGGCGTCACTTCCCTTTGGTCTCAAACGTAAAGTACCGAAAGGCAAGGCAATGTCATCAAGTACCACCAAAAGGTTTTCCATGGGAATTTTTTCGTGCTCTAACCAATATTTTACCGCTTTACCGCTTAGGTTCATATAGGTAGTCGGTTTAATAATAACCAGTGTACGCGAGCGGTATTTAGCCCGGCATACCGATGCCAAACGCTCAACTTTAAACGCGGCATCAAGGTCGTTGGATAGCGCGTCGGCAATTTTAAATCCAATATTGTGCCGTGTGTTTTCGTATTCGGCACCAATGTTTCCTAAGCAGGCAATCAAATATTTCATAAATCAAAAGAACAAAAAAAAGGCAAAACACCAAATGCTTTGCCTTTTTATTATAAAAAATGAGGTGTTTATTCTTCGGCAGCTGCAGAAGCTTCTTCGCCCTCTTCGCCTTCTTCCTCTTCCTCTTCATCTCCGGCACCGGCACCACGAGCCATTTTAACCTGAACCACAACAGCGTTGGGTATTTCAACAACTTCTATTTTGTCGAGGCTTAGGTCTCTTACTTTAATTGAATTGCCAAGGTCAAGTTTAGATACATCCAACGTAATAAACTCGGGCATATCTTCAATTTTGCCTTTAACACGCAGCTTGCGGTATTTAACTTGCAGTTTACCTCCTTTGATAAGGCCGGGAGCTACACCATCGAATTTAACGGGAAGGCCGACAACAACATCTTTCCCTTTTGTGATTTCAAGAAAGTCGATATGAAGTACTTTATCTGTAACAGGGTGATATTGAATGTCCTGCAAGATTGTTTGGTACTCTTTACCATCAATGGTAATGTTAAGAATAAAAACTTCAGGGGTAAAAATAATTTTATCCACTGCAAGTTCGGGAAGGGTGAAATGAATTTGTGACTCACCACCGTAAATTACACAGGGAATTTTTCCCTCTTTTCTGCTTCTTTTAGCATCTTTTTTCCCTACGTTCTCTCTAAGAGAACCGCTCAATGATACTGATTTCATAAAATTTAATTTAAAATATTTATTGGAATTATTTATTAAACAACGAGCTAATGGACTCGAAGTTTTGAACTCTCTTTATTACTTCTGCAAATAAATCGGCTGTTGAAAGGATTTTAATTTTTGAACAATCTTGTTTTAACTGAATGGTGTCGGTAACAACAACTTCGGTAAAGGGTGATTTGGAAATTCTATTATAGGCATCGCCCGAAAAAATAGGATGCGTACAAAAAGCACGAACACTCTTGGCACCATTTGTCATAATCAGTTCGGCGGCCTTTGTAATTGTACCGGCAGTATCGATAATGTCGTCAAGTAAAATAACATTTTTTCCTTCCACATCACCAATTAGCTGCATTTGTTCAATCACATTGGGTTTGTTACGCTGTTTGTAACAAATTGCAAAGCCTGTTCCCAGCGACTTGGCATAGGATGCGGCTCTTCTGGTTCCTCCCGTATCGGGCGAAGCCATCATCAGATCCGAAAGGCCAAGCTCTTTAATATAAGGGACAAAAATATTTGAGGCATACATATGGTCAACAGGAATGTCAAAAAATCCCTGAATCTGGTCGGCATGTAAATCCAATGTGATGATACGTGTAACGCCGGTTGTAACCAGCAGGTTGGCAACTAATTTTGACGCAATCGAAACGCGGGGTTTGTCTTTTCTGTCCTGACGGGCATAGCCAAAATAGGGTAACACGGCAATAATTTTTCGTGCCGAAGCCCTACGGGCAGCATCCACCATCATTAGCAGCTCCATGATGTTATCGGTGGGAGGGATGGTAGATTGAATAATAAATACATCGCGACCACGAATATTTTCTTCAAAGGAGGTTTGAAATTCTCCATCGGAAAATTCGGTTACAATGGATTTTCCAAGCTCAATACCGTAACTTTTAGCAATTTTTTCTGCTAAATAACGGCTTGAACGGCCTGAAAAGATACTAACCAACGACTTTGACATTGCCTTCGTAATTGCGTGTTTACTAAAACGCTGCAAAAGTAATCATTATTTTTGTGTGTGCAACACTAAAATTAATTTTGAAAATTAGCCATTAGCCACCGCTAACCCAAACTACTTAATGAACTTGTTTAAAGTTAACCCAATGATAATGAATGTAAAATATTGTGAATCAGAAAATGAATTCTATTATTCCCCTCCTTGGAGGGGCGTAGGGGTGGGTCTATAAAAAAAGATTTTCACTTTTCTGGTTTACAATATTTTACGAATAGTTTAAGCAAAAGACTTTAAACAAGCTCAATTACTGTTAATGGCGTTAAAAATAATAAACAGGTTGATTTCGTTATCATAACCTTTAAAAGCAGGGATGTTAACTTCGTCGTTATACAACTTACCCGACAGTGTAAAAATTCGATAATTGCCTGCTCCCGGCTTGGTTACCGACATTTGAAATTGCACCGGTTCGTTTAGCATTAAATCGTCACAAATTAATTGCATTTCAACGGTATGGTTTTGAGTGATGCTTTTTTGGTTGATAAGCTGTCGTACAGGAAGGATTCCTTGAAAAACATAGGTTCTTTCAACTTTAGCATCCGGTTCAGTATTGTTTTCACCTGCCTCAGGATCGGTAAAGTCATTACTGTTAATGCGAGCAATAAAGTTACCCGTTTTATAATCGAGACGAATAGCAAGGTTTTTGTTTTCCCAATTAAATTGTCGGCCACCTTTAGTAGTAGTAACTTTTAATGCCGCTTTAATGGTTAGATAATGTGATTCCTGTGAGAATGTAAAGGAAAATACAAATATTAAAGCAAGGGTTAAAAATGTTTTCATAAAGCAGTATTTTTAATCAAAGACAGGCTATTTAACGATTTGGTTGTTTAAAGTTTTTCCAATTCCACGGTAAAGTGCCTTAATATCGGAGCTTCTTTTAAAATTTTAAATCCTCGTTTTATTTCGTTTCTACGATCGAAAACATTGATCAGCGAGGCAGCAATGTAATCCATGTGGTTGTTACTGTAAACCCTGCGCGGAATAGCCAGCCTCAAAAGTTCCAAATCAGGATAGCGGTTTTTGCCCGTATCGGGATCGCGGTCGGCAAGGATGGTGCCTATTTCCACTCCTCTTACTCCACCTTCAATATACAATTCAACACCCAGTGTCTGGGCAATATATTCTTCCTTTGGAACATTGTGTAAAAACTTTTTAGCATCAATAAAAATGGCATGTCCGCCAAACGGATATTGCGTTGGAATACCATAATCGCGCAACTGCTGTCCCAGATAGGCTACCTGTTTAATACGTGTTTCAAGGTAATTGAATTCCGTGCCGTCATAAAGCCCTTGTGCCAGGGCATTCATGTCTCTTCCCGACATGCCTCCATAATTAATAAAGCCTTCAAAAAGAATATTATACATGGTGGCTTTGTCGTAAACTTCTTTATTGTTAAATCCGATAAATCCACCCATGTTAACGATGGCATCTTTTTTACTGCTCATGGTCATGCCATCAGCATACGAAAACATCTCTTTTACAATTTCGCGGATTGATTTGTCTGCATAACCTTCTTCACGGATTTTTATAAAATAGGCATTTTCGGCAAAACGAGCCGAGTCGAAGTAAACGGGAATACCATATTTGGCTGCCATGGCATGTACTTCACGCATGTTTTTCATCGAAACCGGTTGACCTCCGGAAGTGTTGTTGGTGATGGTTACTATTATAAGCGGAATTTGTTCTTTGGGATACTGTCTCAGTACCGTTTCAAGTTTATTTAAATCAACATTTCCTTTAAAAGGATAGTCCAGTTCGGTATGAAAAGCTTCGTCAATGGTGCAGTCAACAGCATGAGCGTGACGAAACTCAATGTGGCCTTTGGTTGTGTCGAAGTGAGAGTTTCCCGGAACCACATCGCCCGCTTTAATCAAAGTTGAAAACAGTACATTCTCGGCTGCTCTTCCCTGATGGGTGGGTAAAAAGTATTCGAATCCGGTAATATCTTTTATGGCATCTTTAAGTTTGTAGTATGAAGATGCTCCGGCATAACTTTCATCGCCAAGCATCATTTCCGACCACTGTTTGTCGCTCATGGCGCCGGTTCCCGAGTCGGTAAGCAAGTCGATAAAAACCTGTTCGCTTCTTAAATTAAAAAGATTGTATTTGGCTTCTTTAATCCATTGTTCGCGCTCGGAGCGAGAACTGCGATGAATGGTTTCCACCATTTTTGTTTTATACGATTCTGCAAATGGTAATTTCATAACTAATTAATATTAAATAATTAAAAAAATAATTAAGGAGAGAAAAGTGAGGGCGAAACAATATTTTGATGCCCTTTAATTAGAAATGAAACGAATCCCGTTTCTTAATGTTAAGAAAAATGTACTTGGGCAATGTAATGGTAGTGGCAATCATAACCTTTACTGTTTGGTACAAAAGTATGAAAAAATTCTACACTTTTAAGAACATATCATGCCAATATCTACAGAGGGTTTAATGATTAAGGAAGGATTTTGCGAGTGAAGGCGGAACTTGTTCTTTATCTTCACTCTCCCGGGGTTTAGCCTGGGGAACGCTGCATAATAGCTTTATAAACAGGTATATAAAGTTGTTTGGATTACTCGCCTTCCGGGTGGGAAGGCAAATCCAAACGATCTTGCTATGTTGTTACACCCCTACGGGGCTTTGGTTAGGTTTTGTGTGTTTTCCATATGTTAACACGTATGGTTATTCACATTGCATCCCCTTCGGGGATTTTATTTTGCAATCTCCAATAATTTTCGGGAGGGAGAAAATACCGGCCATTCTGTCATCCTTCGGCTGGTAAACGGTGGGCAGTATAACGGTATAAAGAGCAGATTGAACGCCCGCCTGAATGACACAGTCGGGCAGGCCTACCTGAATGGTGCAGCCAGACAGGAGTGAAAATATGCGACATTTTGGTGTATAATCGGTATTAGAGCCTCACGTTTTGAAATTTGTTGTAATGTTGATTAGGTTCCGACAGGGACGTTATTTGAATAACGCCGGGTGAAGCGGTGGATATAGCAACAAACCGGCAAGCCCCCGAAGTGGGGCGTTATCAAATAAAAAAGGCTATCACATTGTGACAGCCTTTTTTATTTTAAACAGTGAAAAACTATTTAACAATCATTTTTTTGGAAACTGATTTGTCACCAACGGTTACTGTGTAGAAGTAAACGCCTGTGTTAAAGTCAGAAACATTTACATTAAATGTGTAAGCTCCCGAAGCATTGGCCATTTCCTGAGTTGAATAAACCTGCTGTCCCAGCATGTTACTGATGGTGAGGTTGATGGTGGCAGCACCTTGTGTTTTAACAACAATCATAGTGTTGTCGGTTGCAGGGTTAGGCATGTTTTGCATTACGTCAAAAGCAATACTGTTGGGGTTGTTAATACCAACCGGATAAGGAGTAATAGGCATGTAAACCATGTTGTTGTTTACAGGAGCATGGTTTCCGCCCTGAGGTTGTAAACTGTTACCCGGAAGGTTGTCGGTTTCATATAAAATATGGAATGTACCATTGGCAGGGAACATCGAAGGATATACACACTCGCTGAAAAGGTGAAGAACATCACCGGTCAGGTCGCTGGCATCATCATAGTCGTTGTAAGCGCCATCCAATTCGGTTTTACGAGTCCAAATGTGACGGTAGTTTTGACTTAATTCGGCATTGGAGAAACCAACTGCTAATCCCGAGTAAAAAATTGTAACGATTTTGTTTCCATCGCCATCTCTTGTAACTGCCAGCTGAGGCATCGAAACCAACGAAGCATAGTAAGGAGCAACACCAACAATGGTATCATCACCGTGAGGTTGTACCCATGCAGCTAACTGTCCTTGTTGATATAAGGTGGTGCTTTCAATGTCTGAAAACATAATTTCGTTACCAATTTGAGTGGTATCCAAAGGAGCCATGGTTTCGTTCCAGTAAATTAAACCATCTGAATAAGGATAGTAACTCCAACCGTCAGCCGGGTCATCATCAAGATGAATCTGGCGGCCAAAGGCAACATGTACCATACCCTCGTCGTCAATGGCTACGGCATTGTATCCGTCGCCACCACCACTTTGAGGAAGGGTACCTTCGTTTCCTGTAAAGAAAGGCATGGGGCTGTTATAGAAAGTAACTTTTTCCCAGGTGTCGCCATTGTCGTACGATTTCATTACAAAACCATCTTTAATACCACCAAAGGCAACAAAAGCAATAGTGTCGCCGTGAGGAATAGCCCAGGCGTAATCGTCACCACCAAAACCGCTTGTTTCGTCGGAGCTCATGCCGGGAAGAATCATGTTTTCAGGATCCCAGGTTTGTCCACCGTCGTCTGAACGAGAATAAACCAAAGCCATGGTTAAACCATCATACTCAACACCACTACCAACACAGGCAATAACCTGAATGGTTTGGTGGTTTTCGCCGGAGGTAATCATACGGGGCCATAACAAATCAGGCTCTTCGGCAGGACCTAATAATGTAAAATGCTGCCAGTCTCCTGTACCTTTAGTATCTCGGTAAGAAAATTCCAAACCAGTTCCCGGAGAAATGTGAGAACAAACAATTTCGCCGTTGGCACCGTAAGGAGCATAAGATGGCCATCCGGTACGTACATCTTCCAAACGCGATGAAGGATCCGGTCCCCAGGATGTGCCGTCAAAATAGTTGTAACCTGTACCTCTTTCGGGAAAGTTGGGAACGCCGGTTTCGGCACCTCTTGTCCAGGTAGCACCAATGGTACCGTCATCATGTACCCAAATACGCTGAGCCATGGTTGAGTTCGACTGTAAATCGTACCAGGTGGTTCCAATTACATTGTCAACACCTCTTTGGGTGGTTACATAAGGATTTTCGGCTTGCAGGTAAGGTTTTGGGTCAACCTGCACTGTTTTAGCTTTTTTAACAGTGTTGGCAAGCGCTGATTGTTTTACTACTGAAACCTGAGCCATGGTTGCAACGCCAACGGTTAAGGCCAATACAAAAAGTAATAATTTTCTCATAATTTAAAAGATTTGTTTAAAAAAAATTGCATATTTCAATGCGCAAATATAATGGGATTTCAATAAAAAAGCAAAATATAATTTTCGATTATTAAAGAAAACCAAATTTAACAATAAAATAAGAAGACGGATTTATTGTATAAAGCGTTGCACGGTGGGTAAACAAAAGGGGAGAGAATTTTGTTATAGAAGAAAACCAACCTGTAAAATAAAAAAATCAATTAATAAAAAGGATAACATACATACCAAACAGAAAAGAGTATTAAATATTATTTAGTACATGACAAAAATATAAATCTTTAAAAATCAGTAAAATAAATGCTAAAAAATTAGGATAAAACATTGATATTCAGTATCTTAGACGAATATTTACAAAGTATTTGTCAGATGGAGAAT
>WGDP01000287.1 GCA_015493215.1 Bacteroidales bacterium
ACCTTAACCATTCTGTTGTCAATTATTGCAGTTACAACACCTCCGCCACTTTCGTTTAAAAAGTTAACTTTATCGCCTACCTTGAATTTCATTTTTTTCTTTTTAATAAAAGGCGAAAATAGTAATAAAAACAACCGACCATTTTTTTGTAATTAAAAATAATTCTAAATAAACCTTAAAAGAAGCCTGTATAATAATAAATATCTATTTTAACTACATTTGTTGCATGGATAAGTATAGCATGTTATTGCTTTTTATGTTTCTATTTGCTTTGGTGTTGCCGGCTGCAGCTCAACATGATACAATTGCGCTGACAGAGGTAGAAATAATTGATTTTAAAGGTGATGAATGCGGACGTCCGGTGGACAGAATTCAACCTGCCGCCATAAAACAAACATCCGCTATTGATGCAGGCATGCTTCTTTCCGGCATTCCGAACATTTCGGGTGTGCGAAAAGGGCCGAATGGTTTTGACCCGGTAATAAGAGGATTTAAATACTCACAGTTGAATGTGTTGTTAAACGGCGTTACAAAAATAGAAGGAGGGTGTCCCAACAGAATGGATCCTGCCACTGCTCATGTTGACATCAACTCAATAACAAACATAACAGTTTACAAAGGCCCTTATGCCCTAAAATTTGGTCCTTCGTTTGGCGGGATAATCAACATATCAACATGGCAACCTCGGTTTTCCAATGTTTATGCTACACATTTGAAAGGCAATGTGGGGTTGCAAAACAATGGATACGGGTATAACAGCACCCTTACCCTCGAAGGGTCAGGAAAAATGTTTTCGTATGCTATTTCAGGTGGTGCAAAAAAATATGGAGACTATCGCGATGGTGCCGGGAGATGGGTAAACGCTTCTTTGCAGCAGCATAACTCCTCGGCCAGATTAGGGTTCAAAATCGGGAAAAAATCCATGTTTGATGCGCAAGTGGATTTGTCGAAGGGCATCAACATCGATTTTCCTGCCTTGTCGATGGATGAAAGAGAAGATAGAACTAATATTTATACTGTCAATTACAAGGGGACAAATGTTTCTAACATCATCAAACTTGTAAAAATAAATGGTTGGATGTCAGTTGTTAATCATACGATGGATAATAAAAACCGTACTTTTTCCGATACGGTAGTGGCTGTTTCCGTTATCGATGCACGTGATGCAGGTATTCGTGGTGAGGTTAAGTTTAACATGAAACAAGGAACAATAGAATCGGGATTGGATTACGAGCATATCTATAAAAATGGCCAACGTATCAAATCGATGATAAAGCAACCCGGATTACCTGTAAAAAATGAATCCATTTGGAGCAATGCAGTAATTGATAACATGGGTATTTACAGCGAATATCAACTTGAACGAAAAGCTATAAACTGGATAGTATCCGGAAGGGTGGATTTCAACAGTGCCAAATCTAATCCCATGGAACGGTTAGGAATGAACGACCTGCCTTTTTACTTTGAGGATAGCACAGCCAGTAAATATCTGAATATTAGTTTTAGTGCCGGATTAACATGGAAACTCAATGTCAACAACCGCCTTATTGTTTCACTTGGGCATGGCGTACGCAGTCCTGATATGACAGAAAGGTTTATTGTTTTGCTGCCCGTTGGGTACGACAGGTATGATTACCTGGGCAACCCCGGGTTAAAACCGGAAGCAAACAATGAATTTGATGTTGGGCTCAGACATTATTCAAAAAGCAAATGGTATTTCGATGGAAATATCTTTTTATCGTATGTAACCCATTTTATCGGAAGCAAAAAAGTTCCCCCTTCTATTGCCAGACCTCAAACAAAAGGGGTGTTGGGGGTAAAGCAGTTTGTGAATTTTCCGGCAGTATGGCTTACGGGATTTGAAGTTTCGTTGGAGTCGCCGATAGAAAAACGATGGCATCTTAACATAAATGCAGCCTATACTTATGGTTTTAATCCTGCTGCTCCGGGTTATAAAATTGAAAACGGACAGGTGGTTGATGAATATGTTATAAAAAATGACCCGTTGCCTGAAATTCCCCCGTTTGAAGCCAACATTAGTTTTCAATACAAGCTTTTTAATGGTAAACTGGTTCCTGTGATTAATTGGCGAGGGGTAGCAGCACAAAAGGCTATTTCGGTGTCGTACGGCGAGCAAACAAGCAAATCGTTTCAGGTTATTAATATTAAAATCAACTATAAATTCAGCGCTAATCTGACGGTTTGGGGAGGTGTAAACAATGTTTTTAACAAAAGCTACTTTGAACACCTTAACCGAAATATTATTGGCTCATTTACACCACTTTACGAACCGGGGCGCAATTTCTTTGTTAATTTTATCTTCAATTTCTAAAATGAAAAAACTCGCACCATATTTAATACTTTTCGTATTGCTTTTTCAGGCATGCGCCAAACAGCAGGAGGTAAGTGTAACCTATGAAGCATCACAGGCTATTTCGGCTTTTAGTGTAAGTTATCAAAATGAACACGGACTTCTTGTTGACACAATAATCAATCCGCAGAGTAAAGAGGATGTTTGGCGTTATATGATGTTTCTGTCAAAAGGTGATATCGTGTATCTGTCAGGAAAATATGATGATGTTAATAGCGGACTAAAGCTTTCCATTGTAATTGATGGAAAAGTGTTTAAAGAACAATACAGTTTGGGTGATACCGTTAACTATTTAACCGTTAGTGGAACCATACCTTATTAGTTTGGGAACAATTATTGCATGTTAAAAACGATTAAATATTAAAAATGGATTTACAATGAATTTTTCAAAACCGTACATTTCACCTTTTTTGGTAGCTGCTGTCATTGTTGTGTTATTGCAGGCGGCCTGTTGCACCGGAAAGCCACCCGAACCGGTACCTCCCGCCGGTGAAATAGCATTTTCATTTCGGCATTTGGTGGATGGAAACATCATTGATTTTGACACCATGATTTATCAAAATGAAGCGGGAAATCCATACCTGATAAATGAAATACAATATTTTTTATCTGATTTCACCCTTTGGAGAAGAGGTAAGGGGTTAGTATTGGATAAATG
>WGDP01000288.1 GCA_015493215.1 Bacteroidales bacterium
CTGTTATCTTAAACACTGTTTCACTGCTTGACTCTGTATTAGTAGATTTTTATTTAACGGAGGCTGACTTTTTAGGCTTGGCAAGAGAGTTTATTAAAAACCAGCAGACCGTAACAAAAAAGAGAGAAAATGGTGATCAGTCACAAGTAAGTCTGATTCTTGCTGATGGATCCACTTTTAAATATAAAGGGTATGTAAAATTTGTTGATCGTAATATTGATCCTTCAACGGGAACCCTGTTGGTTCAAACTGTTTTTCCAAATCCTGAAGGGCTATTGAAACCGGGTTTGTACGCCAAAGTTAAGGTTAAAATGGGCGAAAGCAAGAATGCTGTTGTCATTCCACAACGTTGTATTATGGAGATGCAGGGACAATTTTCGGTTTTTGTGGTTTCCGACAGTAACACGGTTAACAAAGTTGAAATAACACCGGGTTATAAAACAGGTAACATGCAGGTTATTAAAAAAGGTCTTAAACCCGGTGATAAAATTGTAATTGATGCGCTTCAAAAAGTACAATCCGGCCTTAAAATTAAGCCGACTGCCACAAAATTTGAAGCCATTTATCAATCTGCTAAAAACTAACGGTTATGGCTGAAAATAAAGGTAACTTTTTTGTCCACCGACCAATCGTTGCAATGGTAATAGCCATTGTGATTGTAATTGTGGGTGTTGTTTCAATGATTGGTTTACCCATCGAACAATATCCAAGCCTCACCCCTCCCATTGTACGTGTCAGCGCCGCTTATACGGGAGCCAATGCCCTTAACGTTGAAGAATCGGTAGCCACCCCGTTGGAACAGGAAATTAACGGTGTTGATAATATGATTTACATGAAATCAACCAACGCCAACGATGGAACCATGTCACTTGAGATATCGTTTGAAGTGGGTACCGACCCGGATATGAATACCGTTTTGGTTCAAAACAGGGTCTCCTCTGCCAATGCCAAATTACCGGAGCCGGTAAAACGACTGGGTGTTAAAACGCAAAAAACACTTCCCAATATTATAATGTTGGTGACGCTAACTTCTGATGGAAGATACGACCAGGATTTTCTTGGAAACTATGCGCTCATTAATATAAAAGACCAGCTTGCCCGAACCAAAGGGGTAGGCCGTGTGGATGTTATGGGTGCTTCTGACTATTCCATGCGTATTTGGGTTAAACCCGACCGCCTGGCAAAAATGGGCATCACCGTCAGCGAGATTATTAATGCTATTAACGAACAAAACGCTGTTGTTCCCGGCGGTAAGTTTGGGGCTGAACCGGCACCTCCCGGAACAGACTTTACCTATACGGTAAGGATGCCGGAACGATTTAACTCACCGGAAGCGTTTGGCGAAATTGTGGTTCGCACCTTACCCAATGGCTCACAGGTTAAACTAAAAGATATTGCCGACATTAAGCTCGGCGTGGAAATGTATGTTGCCAAAACACGACTGAACAAAAAGACTGCCTCTATTGTTGCCGTTTATCAGGCTCCCGGTTCTAATGCCGTTGAGCTTTCGCAAAATATAAGAAAAGAGATGGAGCAGTTGGCAAAACGTTTTCCTGAAGGCATCAAATGGGATGTTTCCATGGATACAACCTATGCCATTACCGCAGGTATCAAGGATATTGTTATTACCTTGATTGAAGCGCTTATTCTTGTAATTCTGGTGGTATTTATTTTTATCCAGGACTGGCGCGCCACATTAATTCCGGTTATCGCCATCCCCGTTTCACTGATAGGTGCCTTTATTTTCTTCCCGATGCTCGGCTTTACCATTAACGTGCTTTCGTTGCTGGGACTTGTGCTGGCCATTGGTATCGTAGTTGATGATGCCATTGTGGTGGTTGAAGCGGTACAGGTTAATATAGAAAAAGGAATGACATCAAAGCAGGCTACAATTGCTGCCATGAAAGCGGTAACCGCTCCTGTAATAGCTACCACACTGGTGCTTGTCGCGGTATTTATCCCTGTTGCAGGCATGGCAGGTATTACCGGACGACTTTATCAGCAGTTTGCTATTACCATCGTAGTTTCGGTACTGGTATCTTCGCTTAACGCACTTACATTAAGCCCCGCACTTTCTTCGCTACTCCTTAAGAAACCACAAGCTTATAAAGGGCCTTTGGGATGGTTTTTCGGCAAGTTCAATAAGTGGATGGACAAAACAACCGGCTCATACATGAATCTTACCAACTCCGTTACTAATAAAATTAAACGAGGAATTATTTTTATTGTAATCATTACGGTGGGGGTTGTTTTGGTTGGAAAACTTGTTCCGGGAGGATTTATTCCGGAAGAAGACATGGGATACTTTTTTGTAAACCTTCAATTGCCTGACGCAGCCTCATTGCAACGTTCGGATGCTGTTGCAAAACAAATTGAAGATATTTTATTAAAACATAAGGAAATTAGTTTTGTAACTACTGCGGCAGGATACTCCATGTTATCGGGAGCCATGTCAACCAATACTGGTTTCCTGTTTGTAAGTTTAAAACCCTGGGATGAACGTGATTTGACAGTCAAAGAAATTATTGCAAAAGTTAACAAAGAGTTACAACAAATAACGGCAGCCCAGGTTTTCGCTTTTGGCCCTCCGGCCATTCCAGGGTTGGGTAACGGTTCCGGATTTAGTATTATGCTGCAGGATTTGGGCGGTAACACACCTGATTATCTGGCATCCAACGCAGCTAAGTTTATTCAGGCTGCCAATGCCCGTCCCGAAATTGCCAGAGCATTTACAACATTCCAGGCCAATGTACCCCAGCGATACATGGATATTGACCGCGAGAAAGCACTGAAAATGGGGATAAACCTCAATGAGTTGTATAAAACTGTAGGGGCATTTATGGGAGGATCATACGTAAATGACTTTACCCGGTTTGGAAGATTGTACAAAACTTATATCCAGGCTGAGAACCAATACCGTATGAGCGAAAAGGATATCAATAACTTCTTTATAAAAAATAAAGATGGCGAAATGGTTCCTTTGTCAACACTGGTAAAAATTCGCGATATATCAGGGCCTGAATATACCAACCGTTTCAATCTTTTCCGTGCGGTGGAGGTAACCGGTACTCCTGCACAAGGATACACCTCTGCAGAGGCCATGCAGGCACTGCGCGAAGTGGCAGCCAAGGTACTTCCAAAAGATATGACCTATACGTGGAATGCCATGTCGTTTGAGGAGGACAGAGCATCCGGCTCATTGGGCGCAATCTTAACATTTTCACTAATATTCGTATTCTTAATTCTTGCAGCGCAATATGAGTCGTGGTCGCTACCGCTTGCAATATTGCTGGGTACACCCTTTGCTATTTTCGGTTCGTTGCTGTTCCTATATCTCGGAAGATTAATCAGCCCCACTTTTGAAAATAACATCTTCGCTCAGGTTTCCTTTGTAATGTTAATTGGTATGGCAGCCAAAAATGCCATTCTTATTGTTGAGTTTGCCAACGATGAATTTAAAAAAGGCCTTAGCCTGTTTGATGCTGCCATTAAAGCTGCCAAATCACGATTCAGGCCTATTTTAATGACTGCATTCTCATTTATTCTTGGCGTATTTCCGTTAGTAATTGCCAGTGGAGCAGGTGCCGAAGCACGTAAGGTTATGGGTATGGCGCTGCTCGGAGGTATGACTGTTGCAACCTTTTTGGGAGTCTTCCTGTATCCCATGCTGTTTGTGGCCATCGGAAAATTATTTGGCTACGAGAAAAAGCGGGATAAACTTGCTGAAGAAGATGCCCAACAAAATACTTCCATCGAAGCGTAAATCATATGTAACACTTGTGATTTAAATAAAAAGATGAAAAACATATACAATATGAAAAATCTATATCTAATTCTTTTATCAGCCATTGTAATCTATTTTTCGGGCTGTGCTGCCGGGCCGGATTTTGAGCGACCCGAATATACAGGCGCCAACGAATTTAGATTTGACACTATAAATGAAGCTTCCGACACACTGGTTAACCTTAAATGGTGGGATTTATTTAACGACCCCATACTTGACACCCTTATTAAACAATCGCTGGCCAACAACAAAGATGTAATGATTGCCGCTGCCAGAATTGAAGCTGCACGCGCCAATCTGGGTATGACCAAAGCCGAACAATGGCCTTCACTGAGGTATAGTGCAAATGCCGGAGGAGGTAATTTTGGTTCAGGATATTGGTTAAATAGCACATCTTCAAGCTTTAATGCTTACCCTGAAATGTACTGGGAGATTGGATTTTGGGGAAAATACCGTAGAATGAACGAGTCAGCAAGAGCCGCCCTGTTAGCTTCCGAATATGGCATGCGTACGGTTCAAATCGGGCTGATTTCAGCGGTTGCGTCCACCTACTTTTCACTGTTGGAGTACAAAAAAAAGCTGGAAATAGCCCAACAAACTTACGCTTCGCGCGACAGCGGCATGGCCATTATTAAAGCCAGGTTCGATTACGGTATTGTTGCCGAAATAGACTATAACCAATCGCAAATTCAAACAGCCATTTCAGCAGCAGCCATCCCCACCTACGAACGTGCAGTTGCGCAAACCGAAAGCGCACTGAGTATCTTGCTGGGCACCAAACCCGACAAAGTAATTACCGGCAAAGCACTTATTGATCAGGAATTACCGGGTGATATACCAAGCGGACTTCCTTCGCAGCTACTGAGGCGCCGACCTGATGTACTACAGGCCGAAGCATTGTATGAAGCACAAAATGCCAAAATAGGGGTGGCACAAGCCATGCGCTGGCCATCGTTTAACATAACAGGACTGTTGGGCTATGCCACCAACGACCTGCTTGCTTTTAATGCCGGTGGCCTTGCCTGGGCAGCAGCCGGAAGTTTAACAGGTCCACTGTTTCAGTTTGGAAAAAATAAACGCCGCGTTGAAATTGAACGCCACAATACCGAAGCCGCTCTGCTTGAATACCAAAATGTTACGCTAAAAGCATTTAAGGAGGTTGAGGATGCACTTATCGCTGTTAAAACCTATAAAAAACAGCTTGAGGCTGCCAAAATCAGAAACGATGCTGCCATCAACGCACAAATGCTTTCAGCCGAAAGGTACGACAAGGGGCAAACCAGCTACCTTGAAGTGTTGGAAAGCGAAAGACAAGCTTTTGATGCGCAGCTGGCCTACACACAAACGCGCAAAGAGCTGTTAGATGCTTACATAGCACTATATAAGGCACTTGGAGGCGGATGGATTTCGCCTGAAGAAGAACAAAATAAAAAGTAAAAAAGATTTGTCAATTCAAATATAGTTGCTATTTTTGCAGCCCAAAAACGAAAACAAAGTAGAAAGATATGTATTTAAGCACCGAAAAGAAAACCGAGATTTTCACAAAATACGGTAAAGACGAACACGATACAGGTTCGGCAGAAGGCCAAATCGCACTGTTCACCTTCCGTATTAAACACCTTACCGAACACATGAAGGAAAACAAAAAAGATTTGTTTACCCAGCGTTCGCTTATCAGATTAGTAGGTAAAAGAAGAAAATTACTCGATTATTTAAAAGCTAAAGACATCGAGAGGTATCGTGCCATTATCAAAGAGCTTGGACTACGTAAATAGTCATGGCGCAAACCTTATGCAAAAAAAGGCAATTATTACGATTGCCTTTTTTTGTGTTTATGTAAACACCCGAATTATTAATTTCTTATAACACAATATGTCATACAATTTGATTACACAATCGTTTGATTTACCGGATGGTAGAACCGTTACCATTGAAACCGGTAAGCTCGCCAAACAAGCCGACGGCTCCGTCGTTATTAAAATGGGCGACACCATGTTGCTCGCAACTGTTGTTTCCGCTCAGGAAGCCAGAGAAGATGTGGACTTTATGCCACTCTCAGTAGATTACAAAGAAAAATATGCTGCCACAGGTAAATTTCCCGGTGGCTTTTTTAAACGTGAAGGAAGGCCTTCGGAATATGAAATCCTGATTTCAAGATTGGTTGACCGCGCCCTGCGCCCGCTCTTCCCCGAAGATTATCACGCTGAAACCCAGGTATTAATCACCCTTATTTCGGCCGGCACCGACGTTTTACCCGATGCCCTTGCTGCCCTCGCCGCCTCCTCGGCATTGGCCGTTTCAGATATTCCCATCAAAGAAGCCATCTCAGAAGTACGAGTGGCCAGAATAAATGGCGAATTTGTTATCAACCCCAGCCAAACTGCCCTGGAAGAAGCCGACCTTGAGCTGATGGTCGCCGCAACCCTCGACAACATTATGATGGTTGAAGGCGAAATGAAAGAGGTTTCGGAAGCTGTAATGCTTGAAGCCCTTAAGGTTGCTCACGAAGCCATTAAGGTGCAGTGCCAGGCACAAATCGACCTTGCAGCAAAAGTTGAAAAAGCCAATCCAAAACGCGAATATTGCCACGAAACAAACGATGAGGAGCTGAAAAAAGCTGTTCACGAAAACACTTACGAACAGTGCTATCAGTTAGCCTTACAGGGAAACCCTGACAAACATGCCCGCACCGATGCCTTTAAAGCCATCCGCGAAGCTTATTTGGAGACCTTTTCAGAAGAGGAACGTGCCGAAAAAGAAAAACTTGTAAAACGCTACTTCCACGATGTGGAAAAGGAAGCTGTTCGCAACGCCATCCTCAACGAAAAAATCAGACTTGACGGCAGAAAACTTGATCAGGTTCGACCCATTTGGAGTGAAGTTGACTATCTGCCTTCGGCACACGGCTCAGCTATTTTTACAAGAGGTGAAACCCAGTCGCTGGTTACCGTTACGCTTGGAAGTAAAATGGACGAGCAGATGATTGACGGCGCCGTTATCGATGGTTACAATAAATTTTTATTGCACTATAACTTCCCTCCCTTTTCCACCGGTGAAGCCCGCCCCATAAGAGGTGTAGGCCGTCGCGAAGTGGGACACGGAAACCTTGCCATGCGTGCTTTAAAACAGGTTCTTCCGGGTGAAGAAGAAAATCCATATACCATCCGTATTGTTTCCGACATTTTGGAATCCAACGGCTCATCGTCAATGGCAACTGTTTGTGGCGGAACCCTGGCCCTGATGGATGCCGGCGTAAAAATTACAAAACCTGTTTCAGGTATCGCCATGGGATTGATTACCGACGGTGAAAAATTTGCCGTACTTTCCGATATCCTTGGTGATGAAGACCACCTCGGCGACATGGACTTTAAAGTTACCGGAACTGTTGACGGCATTACTGCCTGCCAGATGGACATTAAAGTAGATGGATTAAGATACGAGATTCTGGAGCAGGCTCTTGAGCAGGCTCGTCAGGGACGGATGCACATTTTAGGCGAAATGGCCAAAACCATAACCGAGCCTCGTGCCGATTACAAAGACAACGTTCCAAGGATTGAAAAGATGATGGTTGACAAAGAATTTATCGGCGCCATTATCGGTCCCGGTGGAAAAGTCATCCAGGAGATGCAAAAAGAAACCGGTACTGTTATTACCATTCAGGAAGAAGGAAACTTTGGCGTTATTGATATTGTTTCAAGCGACAAACAGTCCATCGAAGCTGCCAAAGCACGTATCAAAGCCATTGTTGCTGTCCCCGAAGTGGGCGAAGTATATTTGGGAACCGTTAAAAACATTGTTGCTTTTGGTGCTTTTGTTGAAATCCTTCCCGGAAAAGATGCCCTGTTACACATTTCTGAAATCGACTGGAAACGCATTGATAAAGTGGAAGATGTGTTAAAGGTAGGCGATAAGATTAAAGTAAAACTGATTGGCGTTGACCCCAAAACCGGAAAGCTCAAACTTTCGCGCAAGGTGTTAATTCCACGTCCTGAAAGAAAACAATAACAAACAGACCTATTGGCCACTTAAACCCATTGAATGAGACAACTTAAAATCACCAAACAGGTTACCAACCGTGAAAATGCATCGCTTGACAAGTATTTGCATGACATTGGAAAGGTAAGCCTGATAACAGCAGAAGAAGAAGTAGAACTTGCCAGAAGAATTAAGCAGGGCGATAAAGTGGCGTTGGAAAAACTTACCAACGCCAACCTTCGCTTTGTGGTTTCGGTATCAAAACAGTACCAAAATCAGGGGCTGGGGCTTACCGACCTCATTAACGAAGGCAACCTGGGGCTTATTAAGGCGGCACAACGCTTTGATGAAACCCGCGGTTTTAAATTTATTTCGTATGCTGTATGGTGGATTCGTCAGTCTATTCTTCAGGCGTTGGCCGAGCAATCGCGTATTGTAAGGCTTCCGCTCAACAAAATAGGCTCTATCAACAAGATAAATAAGGCGGCAGCACGGCTTGAGCAAATTCACGAAAGGCAAGCCCATGTATCGGAAATTGCCGCGGAGCTGGAGATGTCGGAACAGTCGATTAAGGACAGCATGCGAAACGCCGGGAGGCATGTTTCGATGGACGCCCCTCTGTTGCAGGACGAAGACAATAACATGTACGATGTTATTAGAAGTGATGAGAATACTACCCCCGAAACACAGCTTCTTTACGAATCGCTGCAAAAAGAAATCGACAGAGCCATCTCAACGCTTTCGGAAAGAGAAGCGGCTGTTATCCGGCTCTATTTCGGGCTAAAAGGAAAACATCCCATGACTTTAGAGGAGATTAGCGAAGAATTTGATTTAACACGCGAAAGGGTTCGGCAAATAAAAGAAAAGGCCATTAGGCGGTTGAAGCAAACTTCGAGAAGTAAAATCCTGAAATCCTATTTGGGGTAAACATTTGTCAGAAAATATTTCTACTGTTTTTTTTAAATTTAGAAACATTTAAGGATAGCTTCCGTTAAAGAAGAACCTTTAAAACAAAAAAAAAGCAAAATGAGGCAACTTAAAATCACCAAACAAGTTACCAACAGAGAAACCGCTTCTCTTGATAAATATTTGCACGACATTGGTAAAGAAAACCTTATCACAGCAGACGAAGAGGTTGAACTTGCCAGAAGAATAAAACAGGGCGATAAAATTGCTTTGGAAAAACTTACCAAAGCAAACCTGCGTTTTGTTGTTTCGGTGGCCAAGCAATATCAAAATCAGGGTTTGAGTCTTCCCGACCTCATCAACGAGGGAAATCTGGGACTGATAAAAGCTGCCCAACGTTTTGACGAAACCCGTGGTTTTAAGTTTATCTCTTATGCAGTTTGGTGGATTCGTCAGTCAATTTTGCAGGCATTGGCCGAGCAGGCTCGTATTGTACGTTTGCCCATGAACAAAATTGGCATGGCCACTAAAATTAATAAAGCCATTGCCCATCTTGAACAGGAATTTGAGCGCGCACCTTCCGTAGCTGAAATTGCCGAATACACCAAGTTGCCTGTTTCCGACATCAAAGAATCGAGAAAAAACAGCAGCAAACATACTTCGTTGGATGCTCCTTTGCTTCAGGATGAAGACAGTACCATGATTGATGTTATCAAAAGTGAAGATTCCACAACGCCGGAAACAGGATTACTTTACGAATCGCTCCGCAAGGAGATTGACCGTGCCATTTCAACCCTGTCGGAAAAAGAACAGGACGTTATTAAAGATTATTTCGGGTTAAACGGCAAACATCCTATGACACTGGAAGAGATAGGCGAAAAATTTGACCTGACGCGTGAGAGAGTACGTCAAATTAAAGAAAAGGCCATCCGGAGGCTTAAACAAACCTCTCGAAGCAAAATTTTAAAATCCTATCTTGGATAATAAAAAAGCTGCCGGCATACCGGCAGCTTTTTTACTTTCAGTCAGAATTTTTAACATCATAAAACGTTTTAATTTTAATATCGCCCGGTTTTAAAACTTCGTTTGTTTTAATAAAGAGCTGCTTTTGTTTACCCGGCAAAAGGTCGAAATAGTTATCGCTAAAACTGCCTTTTACCTGCGTTGATAAATATACTCCTTTGGCTAAACAGTTTGATTGTAAGTAGATTGTGTATCCCGTTTCTATCTTTTTCGAATTAACAGCAACATCAGGTTTTGGCAGTTTCAAATACTTTGGTTTTGCAAAAAAATAATTATTAAAAGCCAGCTCTGTTGAGTCCTCCGACAACAAAACCACGCTGAGCACTACTGCATTTGTATCGACTGTTTTAAGTTGGTGCAAATCTATTGTTTTATAAACCTTTGATGAATTGGGTTTTAACACTAACGCTTTAATACCTGATACCAAACTGTTTCCGTAAAAATCAATAAGATCCCAGCGTAAATAGCAGGTTTTGGTTTTCACATCGTCGGTAACCGCCCAAATTCGCAGGTTGTCGGCCTTTTTATCAAAGGAAATCAGCTCGCGTTTGTAATCGTTTTTTACCTTGTAATGAAGTGCCTTCCAACGTCCGTAATAATCAACCGACGACCACGACACCACCGGCCAGCAATCGTTAAGCTGCCAATACAACGTGCCCATGCAATAGGGTTTTGCCCTTCGATGCGCTTCAATGGCCATACCGATGCCTTTTGCCTGTAACAGCTGGCTGACATAATCGTAATCTTCAAGGTTGTCGGGAACCGGAAAGTTGCGTTCCATATATTCCCTAATGGCCTCCCATCCGAAAGGGTGCTTTTGATGTACATCCAGCGCTTCAGACCCCATGAATCTGTCCTTGGGCAATGTAAACTCGTCGATGGTTTTCATATCGGGCATCCCCTGAAAACCGTATTCACTCATAAACCTGCCTATTTTATGTTCGTAGAACGAAAAGGGTGCTTTTCCCCACCAGACCTCCCAATAGTGCACATCTCCCTGCTTATAGGCTCCGGCATTTCCCCATCCGATAGAGGGTGAACTTGGCCAATAAAACGTTTCCGGATCATACTTTTTCACAACATCCGGCAATATCTCCTCAAAAAGATGTTGGTAAACATGCCAAAGTTTTGCAGAATCCTCTTTTGAGTATTTAAACTGCTTTTGCCAGCCCCAGTTGTGCCAGGCCTCATCAATTTCGTTGTTGCCACACCACAGCGCTATACAGGGATGATTGCGCAAACGAACCACATTATCAACTGCCTCTTGCCGTACGTTGTTTAGAAAAGCCGTATCGCCGGGTATCATGTCGCCGGCAAACATAAAATCCTGCCACACCAAAATGCCATTCTCATCGCAAAGACGGTAAAAGTCATCATCTTCGTAGGTGCCGCCCCCCCAAACACGTAACATGTTCATATTGTCATCTTTGGCGTCCCTTATAATCTGACGGTACTTTACTTCACTTACCCTTGGCAAAAAATTATCCGGTGGAATGTAGTTGGCTCCTTTTGCAAAAAGAGGCACCCCATTTACTTTAAAATAAAAACTGCGCCCAATAGAATCAGGTTGCTGAACCAGTTCAACATTCCTTAATCCTGTGGCGATGGTTATGGAATCCAGGTTTTTGCCTTCTGCTCGTACAACTGCTTTATAGTTGTATAGATGAGGTTCCCCCATCCCGTTTGGCCACCACAATCGGGGTACAACAATAGCATCTTCCATCAAATATTGATTTGTTCCTTCGTGCACCGCCACACTATCTTCACGCAGTAAAACCGAATCACGGTAAACCTGCACTACTACTGCATCAGGTTGAGCCGCTTCCAACGATAGCGACAACTTCAGCTGAGCAAGCAATGGTGTGACCCTATTCTGCTTCACAAAAAAATCGTTGAGCCTGGCGTTATTCCATGCTTTCAAATAAGCCGGCTTCCAAATGCCACAGGTTACAAATACCGGCCCCCAGTCCCAACCAAAATGATAGGGGGCTTTACGCACAAAACCATAATCGTAGGGCAGCTTCCATTCACCTTTATTGCGAGCCTCCCTTATAATTTTAAACGGTGATTTGAAA
>WGDP01000289.1 GCA_015493215.1 Bacteroidales bacterium
GCACCGCCGCAATAGGATACCAGTTTTTTACCGTTTACCGAACCTATGGAAGGAATAAGCGTAATGCCAATTTTGTATATAAGGTCATCAGCCATTATTTTTTTATACTGTACGGCGTTTTATGCTAAAGGCACACCGGGCAACAGCCACCGGGTCTTTCTGGTGTTCTTGAAACAGTTTGACATCGGTAACAATTACCCTTTTTCCCGATTTAACGAGATGGCTCACGGCAAAGATGTCCTTTTCAATGGCTCCGTGAAGGTAGTCGATGCGCATATCGATGGTGTTAACATTATCACCCGGACGAGCCAGCGTTAAGGCAACCAGCCCGCCGGTACTGTCGGCAATACTGGCCAAAATGCCACCATGCCATAGGCCACGCGAAAAATCACCGACAAACTCCTTTTTAAACGGAATACACACTTCGGCAAAACCCTCCTCCAGCTTTTTTATATCCATCCCCAAAATTTTATTCACGGGCATATTATGTTCAATAATATGTTTCAGTACTTTTAGCCGCTCTTGGGTTGATAAAATATTTTCCATTTTGCTTATTTCTTTTTCCTGGCAAACCTCTTTTTGGGCATGTTTTTGGGGTCTTTCGAAATTTCGTAGCAATCTTCAAGGGTTAAAGTGGCCGGATCGGTACCTTTGGGAATTTTGTAATTCTGTTTTTTAATTACAAGATAGGGACCGTAGCGTCCGTTGAGCACCTGAACATCAGGGTCTTCATCAAAGGTTTTAATAATTTTTTCGCGGTCGGCTTTGCGTTTGGCCTCAATCAGCTCGATGGCTCTTTCGAGCGTTATGGAAGCGGGGTCGTCGTCTTTTTTAATGGATACAAACAGCTTACCAAGACGAACATAAGGCCCAAAGCGTCCAATGGCTACGCTCACATCTTCACCTTCGTATTTTCCAAGAATCCGCGGAAAATCAAACAGTTTCAAGGCCTCTTCCAATGTAATAGTATCAATCGACTGTCCTTTTCGCAGGCCTGCAAATTTTGGTTTTTCTTCCGATTCGGTATCTCCAATTTGCGCAATGGGGCCGAAACGGCCGATTTTTACGTACACATTTTTACCCGATTCGGGGTCAACACCGAGTAGTTTTTCGCCACTGAATTTTCCTGAATTTTTTTGCGTATCTTCAACTTTTTCGTGAAAACCACCGTAGAAATCCTTTATAATTTTGTTCCACTGTTTTTTTCCTTCTGCAATTTCGTCAAACTCCTTTTCTACTTTTGCGGTAAAATTGTAGTCGAGAATATCGGAAAAATATTTTACCAAAAAGCTGTTTACCAGTGTGCCGATGTCGGTAGGAAAAAGTTTGGCTTTTTCGGAGCCGGTGTTTTCCGACAATGTTTTTTCGGTAAGTTTATCGTTTACAAGTTCAAAAACGGTTACTTTTCTTTTTTCCGACGGGCGGCTCTCTTTAACAACGTACCCTCTGTTAATAATGGTTGAAATGGTTGGCGCGTAGGTAGATGGACGGCCAATTCCCAGTTCCTCCATTTTTTTAACCAGGCTGGCTTCGGTATATCTTGGCGGATGTTTGGTAAAGCGCTCTTTCCCTTCCAGCTTAACGGCTTCGGGTTTGTCATCTTTTTTCATGGGTGGCAACATGCCCGATGTGTTTTGTTCACCGTTTTCGTCGTCAACACTTTCGCGATATACTTTTAAAAAGCCATCAAAGGTAATTACTTCACCCGAAGCAATATAGGGGTCGTCGGCATGATTCGATTGTATTTGAGCCACCGTTTTTTCCAATTTGGCATCGGCCATTTGCGAAGCAATGGTTCTTTTCCAAATTAAGTTGTAAAGACGGGTTTCGTCGGATGAGCCGGAAACAGTTTCGTTGTTTAAATAGGTAGGCCTGATGGCTTCGTGAGCCTCCTGTGCCCCTTTCGATTTGGTGGCGTATTTTCTAACCTTTACGTATTTATCGCCGTACCGCGAGGTTATCTCCTCCTTAGCCATGGCCAAAGCCATTTTTGAAAGGTTTACCGAGTCGGTTCTCATGTAAGTAATCTTTCCCGATTCGTACAGGTTTTGGGCTACCCGCATGGTTTTTGCTACCGGAAAGCCCAGCTTACGCGATGCTTCCTGTTGTAATGTTGATGTGGTAAAAGGTGCTGCCGGTGACTTTTTCCCGGGTTTTTTCTCAACTGACAAAATGTTGTATTCAGCACCAATTTGATTTTCTAAAAAGGATTTGGCCTCTTTTGAAGTATCGAATTTTTTGGCATATTCGGCAGTAAAGGTTTGCCCGTTGAGCTTAAATTCGGCAACAATTTTAAAAAACGATTTGCTTTTAAAATTTTTAATCTCCTCCTCGCGTTCCACAATTAACCGAACTGCAACCGATTGCACCCGTCCTGCCGACAGCGAAGGTTTTACCTTTTTCCATAACAGGGGCGAGAGTTCGTAGCCAACCAGCCGGTCGAGTACGCGGCGGGCAAATTGCGCCGAAACAAGATTTTTATCAATTTTTCTGGGGTTTTCGATGGCGTTAACGATGGCATTTTTGGTAATCTCGTGGAAAACAATGCGTTTCGATTTATTGTCATCAAGTCCCAGCGCATTGTATAAATGCCAGGCAATAGCCTCTCCTTCACGGTCTTCATCCGATGCAAGCCAAACGGTTTCAGCCTCTTTAGTAAGCTTTTTCAACTCGGAAACTATCTTCTTTTTATCGGCACTAACCTCATATTTAGGTTCAAAATCGTTTTCAACATCAACACTCAGATTTGTTTTGTTGAGGTCCATAATATGTCCCATACTCGATTTAACAGTATAATCCTTTCCAAGAAATCCTTCTATTGTTTTAGCTTTCGCAGGGGACTCAACAATTACCAAATTTTTAGCCATAGTAAAATAATTTATTTCAGCGATTTTAAAAAACGCTGCAAATGTAATACAATATTATAATAGTCGTTTATTTAGACCTTACACAACTTTAAGCACAAAGGCAGGAGTAGTGTTTAAGTGCAGCAGAAAACCCGTTACACGTCTCTTAAAAACGATTCAAGGTTTTGAAATTTATTATGATAATCTTCCACCGAACGATTAATCACTTCGTAAGCCTCTTCCCTGCCGTAAACATGCGAAATCTCCACATCTATTTGTTTGCCGGGCAAATCCTTATAGGTAAGAAAATAATGTTTCAGGCGGTCGATAACCAGCTCGGGCAATTCCGAAATATCGTTGAACGAACTGTAAAAAGCATCGTTGTTTAAAACGGCTACAATTTTATCGTCGGCTTCGTTGCTGTCAATCATTCTGAAACCGCCAATGGGACGGGCACGAACCAAAATATCGCCGTGGGCAATCTCTTTTTCGGTTAGCACACAAATATCAACAGGGTCGCCATCACCAATAATATCGGTGCGGCCGGTTTTTTCGTTGCAAAAGTCGGCAACCTGTTTGGCACTGTAAGTTTGCGGGATAAAACCATATAAGGCCGGTACCACATTTGAATATTTTTGAGGCCGGTCAATCCGCAGGTAGCCCGATTCTTTATCTACCTCATATTTAACGGTATCGGTGGGCACCATCTCGATGTAGCAGGTAAGCAGTTCGGGAGCTTTTGAGCCAATTTCAACACCATGCCAGGGGTGCGATTTATAGCGTAATCCCATGAGTTTTCCAATGGGATCCATTAGTTTATTGGGCATAAATTCTGTTTTTTTAAAATTTTTGCAAAGGTATTAATTCTTTGTTCTCGCACATCGTAACATTTTTGAGTAATTTTACCGGCTGTAATAATTTCAGAATTAAAAATAGAATATCATGAAAAAAATAGCCGGAATTTTTGTTTTATCGCTTGGCCTTTTGTTGAGCTATTCCAGTATGGCTCAGGATAAAATGCTTACCACCGAAGATGCCATTTACATGAACCCGGCCATCTATCCGGTGCGGATACCACAGCTCCAGTGGATGCCAAAACATGATTATTACGTTTACGCAAAACACAATAACCTGTATAAAGTTTCTGCCAAAGGCAACAGCGAAACCCTGTTTTTAACATTGGATAATTTAAACGAAAAGCTGGCACAAAACGATTTTGATTCGTTGAAAAGGCTTCCGCGTATTTCGTTTTTAAATCAAAAAGAGGTTGTCTTCAGTTCCAAATCAAAGTGGTTTAGCTATAATACCGAAACGCATCTGCTTCAAAATTTTGCCGACATTCCGGATAGTGCCGCCAACATCGACTTTAACAAAAAGAGCAAATACATTGCTTACACCATAAAAAACAACCTTTTTATTTCGATGAACGGCAGCACTGTGCAGGTAACCCATGATGACAATCCCGGCATTGTAAACGGACAAACGGTACACCGGGTTGAATTTGGCATTAATACGGGTACTTTTTGGTCGCCCGATGGTAAAACGCTGGCCTTTTATCGTAAAGATGAAACCATGGTTGCCGATTATCCGCTTGTAAACATCGACACTCGTATTGCCACAGTAAAAACCACCAAATACCCCATGGCCGGCGAAACAAGTCATCAGGTAACTTTGGGTGTGTTTAATCCAGAAACCGGAAACACCCTGTTTTTAAAAACCGGCGAGCCGAAGGATCACTATCTGACGGCGGTAACATGGGATCCATCGGGAAAATATATTTACATCGCTATTTTAAATCGCGATCAAAATCACTTTAAATTAAACAAATATGATGTTACTACGGGCGATTTGGTAAATACGCTGTTTGAAGAACAGAACCCCAAATATGTGGAGCCTGAACATCCGCTTTATTTTAATCCTGAAAACCCCAATCAGTTTATATGGATTAGCGAGCGCGACGGATTCGACCACCTTTATCTGTACAATACCAAAGGTGAATTGTTAAAGCAGCTGACCAAAGGCAATTGGGTGGTAACCAATTTTATAGGCTATTTTGGCAAGGACAGGGTGTTTTTTAACGCTACCAAAGAAAGCCCTTTGCAGCAAAACATCTATAGCGTAAGTTTGAAAGGAGGTGATGTAAAACGAATTTCGCCCGACCATGGAACCCACACAGGCCTTGTTAGTTACGATGGTAAATTTATTATTGATATTTACAGCAATTCCGAAGATGCCCGCAAATATATATTACTGAATAACAAAGGAAAAGAAATTCGGGTGATTAAAGAAAACAACCATCCTTTAAAAGATTATAAGCTGGGAAAAACAAAAATATTTACCATAAAACCCGAAAACACTCCTGAACTTTATTGTCGCATTATTACCCCTCCCGATTTCGATTCCACCAAAAAATATCCTGCCATTGTTTATGTTTACGGCGGTCCCCATGCGCAACTTATCACCGACTCGTGGTTGAGTGGTGCCGGCCTGTTTTTAAACTATCTGGCACAACAGGGATATGTTGTTTTTACCCTTGATAACAGAGGCTCGGCCAACCGTGGACGTGATTTTGAGCAGGCGATTTTCCGAAACCTCGGCACCCTCGAAGTAAAAGACCAAATGGCAGGTGTTGATTATTTAAAGTCGCTTCCTTATGTCGATTCAACCCGAATTGGTGTTGACGGTTGGAGTTACGGCGGATTTATGACCATTTCGTTAAAACTTAAAAATCCGGGTGTCTTTAAAGTTGCTGTTGCCGGCGGGCCGGTTATCGACTGGAAATATTACGAGGTAATGTACGGTGAGCGATACATGGATACCCCACAAACCAATCCCGAAGGATACAAAAATGCAAGCCTGTTAAATTATGTCGATAATTTGGAAGGAAAATTACTGGTAATACACGGAACCATGGATCCCACCGTGGTTTGGCAGCAAAGTCTCCTGTTTTTGCAAGCTGCCATAAAGGACGGTAAACAAATGGATTACTTTGTCTATCCCGGGCACGAGCATAATGTAAGAGGTAAGGACAGAGCACACCTCTACACCAAAATTACCGACTATTTTAAAGCCAATTTGTAATTCAGAGGCTGTAAATTACTATTTTTATGCCTGAAAACCGGATTATCTGTTTATGAAAAAAACCGTTTTATTAGTTTTTTTGTTGTCGCTGGCAGCTTTAACACAGGGTCAAAAACTGGTTAAGGTTAAAACAAACCTGAAAGGAGTAATGGCTCCTGTTGCCGGATGGCTTGATGTATCGGGCAGCAAACACATGGGAGTTTGGGTAAGCGGCGAGTATTTTGTTAACAACAAGCATGTGATAACATCATCCATGAACAGGTATAAAGATACCGACCATTTTACTTACATTAAATCATCGTTGCCGGCAATTTACCTTGGCTCTTCTGCTTCGGCCGATTATGACGGCGATGGCGATTTAGACATCGTGGTAACAGGACTTAACCAATATAATACACCGGTAATGAGACTGTACAACAATGCCGGGCATTATCGTTATAAAATTGACAACCAAATATTTGACCCTGTGATTGAAGGGTCGGTTACATGGGGTGATTTTGACCACGACAGAGATTTTGACATCCTTGCAACCGGTAAAGATGCCAACAATAAACTTACAACCACCATTTATAACAACAACGACGGAACCTTTGAAGAGCTTGTTACAGGTGTTCCAGGCGTTTATTATGGCAATGCCGACTGGGGTGATTTTGATGACGACGGCAAGTTGGATATCCTTATAACCGGCGATGTGGGCGGACATCCCTATACGGCGGTTTATATGTACCGGCAGCGTAAATATATTAAGCTTAACCAAAACTTTTTGCCGTTAAAACACAGTTACGGCCGGTGGGGCGACTTAAACAGCGATGGTAATTTGGATTTTATCGTCAGCGGTGAAGATGAAAACGGATATCCCACATGCATCATCTACAGCAATAAAAAGGGCTTTTTTACCGAAGTTCCAACCGTTATCAGAGGCCTTAAAAACTGTTATATCGACCTTGCTGATTACGACCATGACGGTGATTTGGATATTGCCATGTGTGGCGAATCGCTGGAGCGATCCTATTCTTACGTTTACGAAAACCTTGGCGGGTTTAGGTTTAAAGACATTCATGCAGGGTTGCCGGGAGTGGCATCGGGAAAGGTAAAATGGGGTGACTACGATGGCGATGGCGACTACGACCTGCTTTTGGCCGGAGTAACCATTTGCTACAAGTTTATTGCCGAAGTGTATAAAAACACCATTAACCCGATTATTAAAAAGGAAACTCCCTCATCGCTGTTTAATGAAGCCGTTACCCCCGATGTTGATTTGGGACCCTACTACTATTATGTGTTTTCGTCGTGCTATTGCGACCCAACGGGTGGTAACAATAAAGCATATCATTTGTACATCAGCAACATCCATAAGGAGAAAAGGAAATACCATTTAACCTATACTTACAATAACTTGTTGATGAAACAGGTTGTTAACTGGCCGCATGCCGACCGTGGCCACCGTTTGTCAAACGGATTTGAAACCTATAAAGAAGCTGAAGAATCGCGAAAGCAAATTATTGAGTCGTATCAGTCAACACATTATATTATTCATTACATAAACTGGTAGGTTTTCCAATTTCATATCTTCTTTTTAGCTCATAAAGGTAGTAAATTCGGCGCAATATTTCAAAAACATGAGCCGTATTCTTTCTTTTAATGAGCCGAAAGGCTGAATAATACCTATTTTGATGTAACAATTTAGTTTGAAGTACCCTGCTTAAGTTGAAATTGTAAGCGTTTCAGCTTCCCTCCCCTTCCAAAAACGCATACAACCCTTCCCCGGCATCTTCCAATAAATCGAGCACCAGCTCAAAGCCCTGTGCACCGCCGTAATAGGGGTCGGGGACTTCGTTATAATTAAACCGTTTTGAAAAATCGGTCATTTTGTAAAGCTTTTTAAGGTCGTTTTTATTGCGGGCCATCTCTTTCAAGTCCAATAAATTGCTATCGTCCATGGCAACAATTATATCAAAGTTATCCCAATCGGTAAACGGGTCAAACGGCCTTGAAACCGAAGTTAAATGATAACCTCGCTTAACGGCATGCGTCTGCATACGCGCATCAGCAGGCTCCCCCTGATGATAACCTGAGGTGCCGGCAGAATCAATCTTAAAAAAGCTGCTCCGGCCCTTTTTTTCCGTCAGCCCTTTAAAAACGGCTTCGGCGCTGGGCGACCGGCAAATATTGCCCAAACACACAAACAAAACACGGTGCTTCATATTTTCGGGTTTATAAACCGTGCGAAGATAATGAACTTTATAAAAGATTAACCAGGATAAAAACGAACTTAGGTGAAATATTTGACTAACCCGGCCAATTCCTATTTTGATGTATTAAGGTAATTTTTAATGCATAAAATATTACAAAGTATTGGAAACAACCCATATTATCAATATACAAAATTATGAAAGGATCCATACGGAATTTGAATAAGCATGAATTGTGAATACTCCCGGGTATCAGACTGCCTTTCCCGGCAGCAACCTTTCAAGTCCCCACCTGCAAGCCTACCTACCGGCAGGTAGGCCATCCTCGACTTGAAAGGTTTTTCCACCCCAAAACCCCAACCCACATCATCGCGAACAGAAGGGCCTGCCAGAGGCAGACTAGCAAGAGGTGCGACGGAGTGAAGCGGTTTGTAATTACAAACCAACATTAAAATTTGGTATTAACACTGAGGGTTTGACTTATTATTATCTAAACAAGCTTTGGAGATAGAGGTTTCCGCGCTAAACCCGATACTATCAGGTTGCGTGGGAACAGAGTTATTCTATCAATACTATTAAATTTTCAACTTGCAACAAACAGCAAAAACCTTTTGTCATTAAAAGCAGTAATTACTATGTGTAGAAGTTATAGTTGAAGCCAGTTTTACCGTAACTTTGGCAACATAAAAGAAAGAAGTTCAGTAAAATATAAAATATTAAATACATGAAAATATTTACCTCCCTGTTAATTAGCAGCCTGTTATTGCTTGGAATTTACATTGTTACCAATTCTGAAAGCGGCAACGATTATGAAAAATTTATCCTTTCCGTTTATCAAAAAGGAGCACACACAGCGCCCCATGCCGATGAGGGTGTAAAACCGGCCGACATGCCCGATATGGCTGCCCTTCAGGAATTTGTGGCTACCATGGACCCGCATCTTGGATATGTACCTGTAAAACGGTTGCCCAAGGCCTATGACTATGCTCGCCGGCAAGCCCTTTCGCGCGACTACACGCCACCCATTGTGTGGAATCAAACCGGTGCTGATATGGGAGGCCGCACCCGTGCCATGATGTTCGACCCCAACGATGCCAACCATCAGGCCTTGTATGCCGGAAGCGTTACCGGCGGCTTATGGTACAACAGCAACATTACCGATGCCAACAGCAGCTGGACTCCGGTGGATGATTTTTGGCCCGACCTTTCCATCAGCAGCATAGCCTACGACCCCAACAACACCCAGGTTTTTTATGTGGGAACCGGCGAAGCGCAAACTGCCCGCATCATCTATCGTGCCTCCTCGGGGGTGGGAAACGGCATTTACAAAACCACAGACGGCGGACAAACCTGGTTTACCCTTGAATCGACCGAAGACTTTGCATACATTACCGACCTTGTGGTTCGTGACGAATCCGGCCAAACGGTTATCTATGCAGCTGTGGCATCGGGTACCTACATGGGCGAAGACCATACCAGCCTGCCCACCGACGGGCTTTTCCGCTCCACCGACAACGGAGAATCATGGGACCAGGTTCTCCCCGACATTCCGGGCGAAGGAGTACCCTACACCCCGTCAGACATTGAAGTGGCGGCCAACGGCAGAATGTTTGTAGGCACCATGGAAAACTTAGATAAAAAAGGAGGTGCCACCATCTTATATTCCGACAGCGGCCTGCCCGGAACCTGGTCAACTTACGATGATTACAACACAACCATCAGTAACGAAAGCTACTATAATATTCCTGCACGAACCATTTTGGCCTCCGCACCCTCCGACCCAAACAGAATTTATGCCCAGTTTGCTGCCGGCTATGTGAACGGCTTTACCTATTACAGAGGCAGGTATTTTGTCCGCTCAAACGATGGCGGAGCCACCTGGACACAAATGAATATTCCCGATACCGATTGGTCAACCCTCGCCTGGCATGCCTTCGATTTAAAGGTGTCGCCCACCAATCCCGACAGGGTATTTTCGGGTGGCCTCGATTTGTGGAATACGGGTAACGGCGGCATGACATGGCGCCATGTTTCCGATTGGAGCCTGATGTATTGGGGTGGTGGCGATGAATATGTACACGCCGATCAGCACATTATAAAATATCAGCCTCAAAATCCGGCAACGGCCGTTTTTTCAAGCGATGGCGGCGTTTTTTCAACCTCTACAGCCAATCAAAACTATCCGGTGTTTGAACAAAAAAACAAGGGTTATAATACCCTCCAGTTTTACAGTTGCGCCATGAACCCCACAGAAGGCACTAATGAGTTTATAGGCGGCTTGCAGGATAACGGAACCTTAAAGTACAATGGTGAACCGTTAACCATAAATGATATGATTGACGGAGGTGACGGCGCCTTTTGCTTTTGGGATCAGGACGACCCAGATGTGTATATCACCAGTGTTTATTACAACTCATACTCTTTCTGGCGTAACAATGTGCAAACGGGCTACAGCAATCCCGGAACAGGCACCTTTATCAGTCCGGCCGATTACGATTACAAAAACAACATCCTCTATTCCAATGCAGTTGGTTTTTTTGGCACGCATGCCAATAAGTTGTTCAGGGTAAAAGGCGTACCAACACCTTCAAGTGAGCAGGAAATTAATCTGGGAACCAACAGCACCGTCCCCTTTTCACATGTTAAATA
Organism: Bacteroidales bacterium; assembly: GCA_015493215.1. Taxonomy (GTDB): domain Bacteria; phylum Bacteroidota; class Bacteroidia; order Bacteroidales; family F082; genus B16-G9. Next base: position 10,769 of record WGDP01000289.1, read on the forward strand.
CTCCCCCTTCTCGCCTGCCGGAACCACAACACTTTTTGTGGGAACGCAATCGGGAAAACTTTTTAAGGTTACCCATGCCGAATCGACACCTCAAACCGTTGAGATAACAGGAGCCGACTTTCCCGAAGCAAGCATTAGCTGTGTTGCCATCGGAAGCTCCGAAAACATCCTGTTGGTAACCTTTTCTAACTATGGCGTTACTTCGGTATGGCTTTCGTTGGATGGCGGACAAACATGGACGGATAAAGAGGCCAACTTACCTGATATGCCAATTCGCTGGGCCATCTTTCATCCGCAAAACGACGACCAGGTGCTGCTTGCTACCGAAACCGGCGTTTGGGCTACCAACAGGTTAAGGTACGATGATGTTGAGTGGTCGCCGGCAGTTAACGGCATGGCAAACGTCAGGGTTGATATGCTTAAACTCAGAACCTCCGACAACATGGTTTTGGCTGCCACCCACGGCAGAGGCCTGTTAACCACAACCTATCAGCTTGATATTTTCGATGGCGTTAACAACAGCCGTTTAACCGACAACACACTGTCCGTTTATCCCAACCCTGCCTCAAATTGGGTAAACCTTAAAGCAAATATTACCGGATCAAAAGAGGTTAAAATAACCCTTGTAACTATTTCGGGAAAAGTAGTTTTAACAAAAACCGTTTCAACCAATGGCCGGTTAAACTACCGTTTAAATACCGAATCCCTGTCAAAAGGAGTTTACCTTGTAAATATAAGTTCACAAACAGGCAATCTGCAACAAAAGCTGGTTGTCAGGTAGAAGCAATTGTTTTTGCTGAGTGATATTTTTTGTAATTTTATAAAAATGAAACATGTTCTGAAAAAAAGGATAGTTCATAACTAAAAACAAACCCATGAAAAAATTAATGCTGTTTTTATTTCTACAGTCCCTTATCGTTCAAGGACTGATGGCTCAGCTGCCCTATAACAACCGCTATACGAATGTGGTTTTCGATTCTGTTACGGTTGATACTTCCGTTGTTTACGGAAATGCGCCTGCATTAACCTTTCCCTACTTTAACGAAAGCAACACCCACAACGAAGATTTGCTGATGGATGTATATCAGCCTTACGGCGACACGCTGCCTGCCCGTCCTTTGATAATCTGTGCCCATTCGGGTGCTTTTGTATCGGGCAGCCGGAAAAACGATGATATGGTTGACTTTTGCGACTCGCTGGCACACCGCGGATATGTTACCGTTTCCATTGACTACCGGCTTGGCATGAATGTGCTCAGTACGGCCAGCTCCATCAGGGCGGTGTATCGCGGATTACAGGATGGCAGAGCGGCAGTGAGGTATTTTAAAGAGTTTGCTGCCCTGTATGGTGTGGACACCAATCAGATTTACCTGTTGGGAAGCAGTGCGGGTAGCTTCATCGGGTTGCAAAACATGTTTATGGATACCGAAGCGGAACGGCCACCGGAAACCTACAACACTCCCGACCTCGGGTGTTTAGACTGCTCCGGAAATAGTTACAACCACTCCGGAAAAGCCAACGCCGTGGTTTCTCTTTGGGGTGCCCTTAAAGATACCAACCTGATTGTCAGCACCGACTCGTTGCCGCTGTTTCTTGCTCATGGCACCGCTGATGATGTGGTATATTTTGATGTGGGTCATCCCTTTGGCTACAGTGGCTTTCCCGAAACTTACGGTAGTTTGCCCGTTTCGCAACAAAGAGCAGCGTATGGCTTTCCGGCAGAAACCTATTTTGTTGAGGGTGCAGGCCACGAATTTTACGGCGCCGGCAACGGAATGTGGGGTGAACTGGGACCTAATGCATACTGGGATACGATTTTTGCCAAAGTGGATACCTTTTATTACAATGTACATAAACCTACGGCAGCCTTTCAGCTAACGGGTTTCGAAAATGTTTTTGTGTTTACCGATGTAAGTACGGGAGCCTCACAATGGCATTGGGACTTTGGCGATGGATACTACTCCAACGAGCAAAATCCAATCCATGAGTTTGGCCAAAGCGGACGTTATCAGGTAACCGAAATGGTGCTAAACAACTTAACAAGCTGGGATACCACCTCGGTTTTTGTGGATGTCTTTGTTTCTGTTAAGGAAAATCCTGCAAAACAAATTACAGTTTATTATAATGCCGCCTCCGGTAATATAATTATTGACGGTAACTTTAATACGGTTGCCCTGTATGATGCGAGAGGCAGCAAATTGTTTTCTTCCAACAAAAAACATCAAGTTAACATAATAAATTATCCCTCTGGTATCTATTTTGTAAAAATTTCAACAAACAACGATATAGTTGTAAGGAAAATTATGAAGAGTAAATAGTTGTATGTAAGCAGGTAGAAAATGAAGTTGTTTAAAGTTATCTCTTTATTCCTCCGATAACTATCAAAGGAATAGCAATATATAAATCGGAAAACAAATGTTTATTCATTTTTCCTATCATATTGAAATAGTATGAATTTAATCACGCCTACGGCGTGATTAAATTCATGCAATTTGTGTAATCCGATGATAATAGTCATCGAATTTAACGGATTATTTTGATGCATTTTGTTAATATACAGTACTTTATATACAGAACACATCTTAAGCTTTAAACAACTTCTATAAATAAAATTTGTGCAATTAGTGTAATTAGTGGATTCTTTTCATCGAATTACACGGATTTAACGGATTTTGTAAATGACATATTGATACAATTTATTAGCATGCAGTATTATAGCTATTATTAGGTGATATCCTTTAAAAGCCATTGCCCATTTATAAAATCAAGGTTTTTTACCATGCTGTCAAAACCATCCAAATCCATTTCAGAAACTACCACATCAGCTTTTTGCAACAGCACTTTCGCCTGTGGTTTTATTTGACGATGGCCCTTTACCATGATAAATAATCCGGGAATATAAAAATCGTTTAAAACATTAGATTCTGCAATAACAGGTTCCGTAAAACCGGCCTTCTGCCAAAAAATATCCATACCGCTGTCAATTGCATTTTTACCTGCACTTAAAAACCAGGAACGCGATGCCCCTGCCTTCAAATATCGTTGGCTGTCTTTGTTTCCCTCCGTCTCTTTTTCTTCCAGTAATTCAAACTCATCCACCCCTATTAATTTATGCCGGCCGTGCAGATAGGCCTCACCGGGTATTAACATGGACGTCTTTAAGGCTATTATTCCGCTTTTTTTACTAAACCTCTCAATAATCATGGTGGTTAAAGTGGTCTTTCCTATGTTTCGTCCGGTGCCGCCAATCACCAGCAAGTTTGGTATCTGCTTCATAGATGCAAAGTTATGTTATTGTGAAAAAAGAACAATATAATCAGTATGTTAAAGTAGTATAAATAAGCAGTTCTAAGTAATTATAATAACTATTTTTATTGAATATGTATGTTAAATGTACTTAACTTTGCCTCAATTTTAAAACCCATTGTTATGGACAAATTATTTAGAAAAGACGCCTTTAACTACCATGCTTTAGGCCGTCCGGGTAAGATAGAAGTTATCCCTACCAAGCCCTATTCAACGCAACGCGATTTATCACTTGCATACACTCCCGGAGTGGCCGATCCCTGTTTGGCCATCAAAGATACACCGGAAGACGTGTATAAATATACCGCCAAGGGCAACCTGGTGGCTGTTATCTCCAACGGAACGGCTGTTTTAGGCCTGGGAAACATAGGCCCCGAAGCCGGAAAACCGGTAATGGAAGGCAAAGGCCTGCTATTTAAAGTATTTGCCGATGTTGATGTTTTCGACATTGAAGTGAACGAAAAAGACCCTGACAAATTTATCGAGGTAGTAAAAGCCATAGCCCCCACTTTTGGAGGAATCAATCTCGAAGATATTAAAGCCCCCGAATGCTTTGAAATTGAAACGAGACTTAAAGAAGAACTTGATATTCCGTTGATGCACGATGATCAACACGGAACAGCCATTATCTCTTCGGCAGGCCTGTTAAACGCCCTCGATTTGCTGGGTAAAAAAATTGAAGATATAAAAATAGTGGTTAGCGGAGCCGGCGCAGCAGCCATTTCGTGTACTAAATTGTATCTTGCACTTGGCGCTAAAAAAGAAAACGTGATAATGTGCGACAGCCATGGAGTTATTCATGTGGATCGTACCGATTTAAACGACACCAAAAAGCCTTTTGTTACCAGCCGGCCTGTTCACACGCTTGAAGAAGCGGTTGTTGGTGCCGATATGTTTCTGGGATTGTCGGTTGGTGGTATGCTTACACAGGAGATGATGAAAACCATGGCTCCCAATCCCATAGTTTTTGCATTGGCCAACCCTGTACCCGAAATTTCGTACGACGAGGCTATGAGTGCCCGTCCCGATACCATTATGGCTACCGGACGTTCCGACTACCCGAATCAGATTAACAATGTGCTGGGATTTCCGTTTATCTTTCGTGGTGCGCTTGATGTAAGAGCCACCAAAATTAACGAAGAAATGAAACTCGCTGCCGCCAAGGCTTTGGCCGAATTAGCCAAGCAACCGGTTCCTGAAGAGGTAAATCTGGCTTATGGGGTTCATAACCTTAAATTTGGCAAAGAATACCTTATTCCAAAACCTACCGATCCAAGATTGATAGAAACCGTAGCTCCCGCAGTGGCCAAAGCAGCCATGGAAACAGGCATTGCCAAAAATCCCATCAATAACTGGAGTACTTATAAAGAAGCATTGCGTAAACGGATGGGCTTATCAAACCCGTTGAAACGCCAGATGAAAGCAACGGCTAAAAAAGCGCCCAAAAGAATTGTTATGTCGGATGCCGACCATTACAACATTCTTAAGGCTGCCGAAATAGTGCACAACGAAAAACTGGCCATTCCAATCCTTTTGGGGAACAAGAAAAGAATTGAAGAAATTATTAAAGAAAACGAGCTGGAACTTGACGGTGTTCAAATAATTGACCCTAAATGTGAAGCCGAAGCCGGCAGAAGAAAACAGTTTGCTGAAATTTTGTATAAAAAACGTCAGCGCAAAGGATTGTCCTTTTCGGGTGCCAACGAGTACATGCATCATAAAAACTACTTTGCTCCCATGTTGGTGGAAACAGGCGTTGCCGATGCCGTGCTTGCAGGTATGACCCGTAGTTACCCCAGCACCATTCGTCCTGCTTTGGAGATTATTGGCAAAAAACCCGACCTGAATATTGTTTCGGGTATGCACATTGTCAACACCAAAGATGGCCCTCTGTTTTTGAGCGACACAACCGTAAATCAAAAACCCACCTGCGAAGAGTTGGTTGAAATTACGGTTCAAACCGCCGAAGCCGTTAAAAGGTTTAACATCGACCCGGTAATTGCCATGGTTTCTTACTCAAACTTTGGCTCGGTAAACGGCGATTCGCCAAACCGTATGCGCCAGGCTGTAAAATTGCTTCACGAGAGATATCCCGATTTAAAAGTTGATGGCGAAATGCAGGTAAACGTTGCCTTAAATCAGGAGTTGATGAAAGAAAATTTCTCTTTTTCCGAAGTGCTGGGCAAAAAAGTAAACACCCTGATATTTCCTAACCTTGCAGCTTCCAACTCAGCTTATAAACTGTTGGGTGAGCTTATCGATTTTGAAATTATAGGACCTGTATTAAACGGTATGAACAAACCTGTTCATGTGCTTCAAATGGGTAGTTCGGTTGACGAAATTGTAAATATGGCTATGATTGCCGTAATGGACGCTCAAAAAAGCTAACCGGCTTATTTTTTAAACAAAAGTACTCCTGACTGATTGTTATACAGGGGTTTCTTGTACATTATTAAAAGAAGGGTTGAAAAATCAGCCCTTCTTTTTTTTTTAAATAATTTTTTTACGAAATCGGAAATCCTTCAAATCTTGTTAAAGCTTCTGTGGCTTATTCACTAAGGCCACTATAAAAACTAATAATTTCTCCTTCTTATCCGTCAGGTTTTATTAAACACCACGACCATACTAAAAACAGTATTTTAGCGTTTGCTTAAATATTAAAATATATTTTCAGATTATGGAACGAAATGTATGTATCAGGGTATTGGCAGATATCGATCAAATCAACGGCTGCAAAAGTAAAATAGAAAAAAAGGAAAATGCCATTACACAACTGGCAGCGCTGCTTGGGCTGGCCGGAAATGAAGTACGGCTTAAAATCCTCTATCTGTTGTACGAAGAAGATGAACTGTGTGTTTGCGATTTAAGCGATATTCTCAACATGAATATTTCTGCCATATCGCAACACCTGCGAAAACTGAAAGAGGGGAATATTGTGGATATTCGCAAGGAGGGGCAAACCTATTTTTATTTTATCAAAAGTAATTATCTGCTTATCCTGGAATCGTTTTTCAATATAATTAATTCAAAAAGTAATCTTTTAAAAACGGTATAACATGAAGACAAAATCAGATAAAGCCTTAATAGGCTCAGGAATTATTACGGCAGTTGCAGCATCGTTGTGCTGTATTACACCTGTTTTAGCGCTTATTGCAGGTACCAGCGGAATAGCAGCTTCGTTTTCGTGGGTGGAGCCTTTTCGTCCCTATTTAATCGGGTTTACCATTTTGGTGCTGGCGTTTGCCTGGTATCAAAAACTTAAACCCAAAAAAGCCGAAGATGTAGATTGTGCCTGCGAAGTTGATGAAAAACCCTCCTTTTGGCAATCAAAATTATTTCTTGCAATGGTTACGGTTTTCGCGGTAATAATGCTTGCTTTTCCATACTATTCAACTGTTTTTTATCCTGATAATAAAAAGGAGATAGTTATCGTAAATCCGGCAGATATTCAAATACTTCACCTCGATATAAAAGGCATGACCTGTACGGCCTGCAACAACCATATCGCCCATGCGGCACAAGAAGTTAACGGGGTAATTGAAGCAAAAGCCGACTATAAAACCGGCAATGCCGAAGTAAAATATGATAAAACAAAAACTACAAAGGAGGCCATTGTCAAATCAATTGATAAAACAGGTTATAAAGTAGTGAGATAATAATACGATTAAATAACTTTTGTTTAAAGTTAATCTAATAGTAATGAGTGTAATAAATTGTAAACCAAAAAATGAATTCGATCACTCCCCTCCTTGGAGGGGTGCAGGGGTGGGTCTAAAAAAGATATTCACTTTTTTGGTCTACAATTTATTACCAGTAGGCCAAATAAAAGATTTTAAACAAGTTAAAAAAATTTAAACTGTTAATTTAAGCAGCTGCTAAAACATTAATATACAATCATGGAATTTGTAAAATTTAAGATAGAAGGTATGACCTGTGACCACTGTGCAACAGGCATTTCAAAAAAATTTGAAAATAAAAAAGGTATTGTAAACAAACAAATCAGCTACCCCGATGGTGCAGGAAGCTTTACCTACGATCCCGCTAAAATCAGCAAAGATGATATTGCCGAAATCATTAACAGCACAGGCCATTATAAAGTAACAGGCGAATTAACCGGAGAGAATAACAGTGTAAACAAGTTCGATTTAATTATCATTGGAGGTGGATCGGCGGCTTTTTCGGCAGCCATTAAAGCGGAGAGTCTGGGGCTTTCAACATTGATGGTTAATGCCGGGTTGGACTTTGGCGGCACCTGTGTAAATGTTGGCTGTGTGCCTTCAAAAAATTTAATACGTGCTGCCGAAACCGCTTATCGTGCCTCACACTCCGACTTTGCAGCCATCAAACCCAAAGGGGCGGAAATTGATTTCGGGCAACTTATTAAAGACAAAAAGAAACTGGTAGCCACGTTGCAGGAAAAAAAATACATGGATGTGGTGCGCGATTTTAAAAACCTGACCATGCTAAATGGCTGGGCTTCATTTAAAAACAATCACACTATTGTTGTGGACGGGAAAGAGTACAACGGCTTAAAATTTTTGATTGCCACCGGAGCCACTACCAATATTCCCGATATTGAGGGAATAGACAAAACAGGCTATTTAACCAATGTAACACTGTTCGATTTGGAGGAAAAACCCGAAAGCCTTACCATTATGGGAGCCGGCTACATAGGGTTGGAAATAGCCATGGCCTACAACCGCCTGGGGGTTAAGGTACGTGTTATGGAGTTTACCGCCATGGTTTTACGTAAGCAGACACCCGATATCAGCGAAGTGTTAGAAACTCAAATGAAAAACGAAGGCATTGAATTATTGCCCGGTTACAGAGCCATTAAGCTGGAAAAAAGGGGTGCCGAAACCATCATTCATTGCAAACGCCCTGATGGCTCAACAGCAGAATTGCTTGAAAAGGGAAAACTGGTTGTTGCCACCGGAATTAAAGCCAACACTCAAAAACTAAAGTTGCAAAGTATTGGCCTTAAACTAACCGAAAACGGCCATGTTGTCGTGAACGATAAAATGGAAACCAACATTCAAAACATATATGCTGCCGGCGATGTGGCCAACACGCCATCGTATGTTTACACAGCTGCTTATGAAGGTAAAATAGCCGTTGAAAATGCCTTTGCCGGTTTGGCTAAACAAGCCGATTACTCGTCGCTTCCCTGGGTGGTTTTTACCGACCCGCAGGTTGCCGGAGCAGGCCTGGATGAGATGGAGGCTGAAGCACAAAACATACCCTTTGAGGTGTCCAAGCTGGCGTTAAAAGAGGTTCCCAGAGCCATTGCCGCCAACGATACAAGGGGATTTATCAAACTTATACGTAACAAGGAAACCGACCGGTTGATAGGTGCCCGCGTGGTAGCTCCCGAAGGCGGTGAATTAATTCAACAACTTAGCATGGCCATCAAATATGGCATTACCATTGGCGAGCTGGCAGAAAGCCTCTATCCGTATCTTACGCTCGGCGAGGGCATCAAATTGGCCGCCATCACCTTTGGCAAGGATGTTTCAAAATTAAGCTGTTGTGCCAGCTGAGCTATCATACAGAAGAGAGGGTACCAACTTGTGGCAGTAAATCAGGCCTGATGCCGCTTTTGTCTGACAAAGGTTACTGTTTAACAAATTTCCTAAACAAAACACCGGTTGCTGTTTTTGCTTTTATCAGATAGATGCCGCTTTGAAGGGAAGCAATGTTTATGGAAACTTTGTTGCCGTTTAACGGGTTTGTTTTTAACACTTCTTTGCCCGTTAAATCATAAACTATAATGTTTGTTAGTTCACTCTCCGCATCAACGGTAATGGTGGTTGTGGCGGGGTTGGGGTATAGGGTCAGCTTAGAATTGGTTTGGTTTTCATCAAGGCCAATAAATGTCATTATTGTAATATAATCATAAATAGGGATTTCCTTGCTTCTGGCAAAAGGTGATACGCAAGTGTCGCCTTCTTTTGTCCAAACAGCATTCACTTTATAATTATATACTTTTTCATAGTTAATATTATAGTCCTGATACTCAAAATTAAGCTGACCAATAACATAATCAACCGTATCAAGTGGTTGGTAATCTTCTCCTTCCACTGATCTATAAACAACAAACATTTTTAAAGTTGAGTCAGCCAGTGTAGCGTGCTCAACATACATTTCCACATTCCAGTTATAATTTAGCCCAAAACCGGATAGATTTTCCCATGTGTTTCCATCGGTCGATATTTTATCGCCATAACCGGCTATGGCAGGGCCGGCATCAGCCCCGGCAGGAAAGGTTCCCGCTGCCTGATTAATAATATCATAACCAACCCAATATTCCAGCGAGGCATCCAGAATAATAGTGTTATTTATGTTAACCTCATTCCACATATTTGCTACGGGATTGGTTATGGTATCCGAATAAATTATGTTGGCGGCATTTTCACCTGTCCATATATGCAGGACAATATTATCGAATTGGTTGTCTGCTAAAAAGTATTTAATTTTTGAGATAGTATCACCATCTTTTACTTCAAATGAACCTGCGTCCCATCTTGCCGCCACGGAAAAATTATTTCCGGTGTTTAATCCTATTCCTGTAAAATTCTCCCCTGAATCCCAGTGCTCCCATGGCTCAATGGGTATTAAGACATCAGGTGTATCCCAAGTAATAGAGCAATAAATCTCATTTTCCTCAACAATAAATTCACCATATAAATCTGTTGGCGGATCGCATCCTCTGGACACTTCAATATTATCAATGTGCCAATCCAAAATATTGGAAGAGGCACTACCCGAAGCTTCAAAAACAACTTTAAAATCGTTGCCGGCGGTGGCACCGGTAATAACGTAGGTGTAGTTTGTCCAGTCGAAACTGCCGTTGTTGGCAATGGAGTCGATGGTGTGGTAAGTGGTACCGTCAAATATTTTAATAAAAAAGAACTCGGTGCCGTTGGCGGCAAGGTCGGAAAGCTTTAAATCGAACCTAAGGGTATCTTTTCCAACAGCACTGCCCGAAAGCCAGTTGCTGGTCAGAGTAGAAGAGTAGTTGGTTTGGTTGGAGGAACCCTGAAATTTAGCCGATGCGCCATCGTTGCCGTTGTAAACATCAATAGCCCAGGCATCATCCGATGTTTCCCACAGGTTGTGGGTAAATGAGTGATATTCCCAGTCTTCGATAAAAGGCAAATCAAAAACATAATCGGCTCTGCTGTTTTGATTGATGCTGCTAACAGCAGCTGCTTTGCTCTGTAGTTGTGCGTTCAGTTGGAGGCCTTGAGCAAAAAAGAAAGCCACCATAAAGAGTGAAAAAAGGCGATAAAAATTTTTCATGGCTTGCTGGTTTTAAAGGATTGTTTACAAAGGTAGTAAAAAACAAAAAGAATATCAACCGTTTAACCTTCTCAAAACAGGATTAGCCCTGAAGTTAAGTTTCGGCTCAAAGATTTGTTTATCTTTATTCACAAAAAAATAAATATGCGAAAAAATATTTTTATGGGGTTTGTAATTGTGTTTTCGTTTTTTCAGGCCTCTTTTCTTTATGCTCAAATTACCTCTTCTCAAATCGACAGCCTGGTTTCCGATGCCATGGAACAGTTTCATGTTCCCGGCGTAGCTGTGGGAGTGGTAAAAGAGGGCAAAATTATTTATGCCAAAGGATTTGGCCTGCGAAACATCGACGATAAAAACAGTTTTGTTAACGAACACACTCAGTTTGCCATTGCCTCCAACACCAAAGCATTTACCGCTGCCGCGCTGGCAATTTTGGTTGACGAAGGTAAAATAACGTGGCAAACAAAGGTAAGGAGTATCATCCCTGAATTTACCATGTACAACAGTTATGTCTCCAATAATTTTACCATTGCCGATTTGCTGACCCATCGCAGTGGGCTTGGTCTTGGTGCCGGCGACCTGATGCTGTTTCCCAAAGGAGGCGATTTTACAATCCATGATATCCTTGTCAACTTTCAGTATTTTAA
>WGDP01000290.1 GCA_015493215.1 Bacteroidales bacterium
AGCTTGTATGCTCAAGAAAATAATTGTAATAAACAGTACAGAAATCCTTTTCATCGAACCGGTTTAAATGAAAGTCAAAAGTACGAAATTATGCAAAGGTAATGCCAATTGAACTGTACAATGATGATATTTTATCGTTTACAATTTATCCCTATCTTTGCCGCCCTTTATTTTTAGAAACCGAAACAAATGAAATACATATTATTTATTGTAACGATGTTGGTTGCAACAACCACTTTTTCGCAAAAGAAATTTCTTTTTGATGCATCTAAAGCCGAAACCGCAGGCAATGCCGATTGGATAATTGACGCCGACAAATGGAACCTTGACTACAGTCCCAATGCCCATACAGGAGGGGATGAAGCCAATGCACAAAAAATACCCACGCCTTCACAAAATAACATCACCTCTAATACAGGAGAATATTACTGGACGGGAGCCTTGTCATCGTGGGGAGTTGAATTGGTAAAAAAAGGCTATCATGTTGAAACTTTGCCTTATAACGGCGATATTACCTACCTTAACCCGGGCAATCCGCAGGATCTTTCAAACTATGATGTGTTTGTGGTTTGCGAACCCAATATTAAATTCACTTCAAGTGAAAAATCAGCTATCATACAATTTGTTAAAGATGGAGGGGGCTTGTTTATGATATCGGATCATAACAACTCCGACCGCAATGGCGACGGTATTGATTCGCCTGCTGTATGGAACGACCTGATAAACAACAACTCAATTACATCTAATCCGTTTGGAATAAAATTCGACTATGAATTTTTTAACGAACAAACCAATAACATTCCCAACCTGCCCAACGATCCGCTCCTTAACGGTCCCTATGGAAAAGTAACCCGCGTAGAGTTTTACGGAGGAACTTCAATGACCCTTTACCCTAACCAAAATAACAGTGTAAAAGGTGTTGTTTACGAAGAAGGCAGCTCCACTTCGGGCACCAAAAATGTAATGTGTGCTTATGCTGTTTTTGGTGCAGGAAAAGTTGTTGCTTTGGGTGACAGCTCGCCGGTTGACGATGGCTCGGGAGATAATGGCGACAACCTGTACGACGGATGGCTTGAAGATGCAAACGGCAACCACCGGAAACTAATTATGAACGGTTCGGTATGGCTTGCTACCCCCGCATCGGCAATTTACAACCCGCAATCAATTTTTGGAACCATTAAAGCATTTGGAAAAGACAACACCATTAAGTTTGTGGTAAATAGTAACCATCCGGCAGAAAATTTTGTGGTAACCGTGTACGATTTGACAGGACGCTTACTGAGTAGCACTAAAAAAACGACAGCCGATAAACATTTTGAAGTTTCCGTACCGGGTACAGGACTTTATCTGTATCGCTTTTCAGCTCAAAACAGAACGGTTTTCACAGGAAAAGTGATGGTACAATAAAACTACTGGTAAGTGCAGAAATTTTTATTTTATTTATTCAAGTTTAAAATTAGAATCAGTTACTAGTTCGATTTTATATTCTATACTTTTTCCAATCTCAATATTTACGGAATCAATTAAGGGATAAAACCCGATAAACAAAACCTTAATTTGATAATTCCCACCAATGATATTTTTTATCTTGAACTTCCCTACTTTATCAGTATTAGCTTTATATTCTCTGATATTGTTATTTAATATTATGGTGGCTAATGGTATCCCTTCAGTAGTATTTTGATTAATAACAGTTCCAGAACATTCTGAACGGTATAATTCTTCAATGTCGGTTTGGTTTGATTGAGTAATTTTACCTCTAAAATCAGTGTGAGAATAGGCTCCGGAAATATTTTTATTTCCTTTGCAAGATGTAAAAAGGACAATGGTTAATATAATAATAGAGTATCTCATTTCACTTTTTTTGCACTTAACGTGTGTTTGGCTATGGTGCTCTCCGATTTTTAACTTCTATTCTTCTTAACTTGTAAATTCTTCCAAATATACATCTATCTTTCTTAATTACAAGTAAGTGGGGTATGCACTATGAGCCGTTTTTCCCACTAGTATTTTTATTATAGCCTTTCCTTTGCCAGAAATAATTGGTATAATTCATCGGTTTTTATTAAATTCTCATATCCTTTTTTAATCAGTCCATTTAGCAATTTAAGGTCTCCAGTCCATAAAATCCCTTTTGTAAAATTTGAAACAGCAACAAAGATTGTATCATCAACGTCAATATCTTGACACAATAATTCAGCGTTTCTATAAATTTCAGTTGGTATAATGGAATGGTTGAGAATAGTAATGTTCTTCAATATTAAGCCATAAATCTCAAGAAATTCATCATCGGTTAGTTTTCCAATGGATTTAATCTTCTCTTTGTGTTTGAAAATCTCAAATCTAACATAGGCTGGTGAATAAAAGTCAAAGTGATTTTTTCCGTTAATCAGAATCTGACCAATCCTGCTATTGGTATTCAGCAAAGCACTAAATACAATATTCGTATCAACGATAACCTTAGTCATTCAGTCCTAATTCTTCTTTAGTCCTATTCCATCGTCCTTTTTTAACTTCTTTTAAAAGTTCATCCACATCATTTTCTGTAGCGCTCGATTTAGAGGTCAATTCTTCATAACGCAAATAATCAAGAATTGTCTGAATTCTGGAAGTTTTCATTCTCGAAGAAAACCTCACTAATATTTCATTTTTTTGTCTTTCTACTATCATTTTCTTTTTTTGTTCAAATTTACAAAAATTTCATGAAATTTGTCTGATTATGGATTTCTCTTAATATTGGTGGCAACTATTTAATATCCAGCCCCTTCTTAAGCCTACCTTTTGTAAAAATATCACGAATCCTGTTAGGTGATTCAAGGTGAAAGGTTTTCCATCCCAACGATTTTGCCGTATTGATATTGTCAATGTTATCATCAATAAAAAGTGTTTCGTCCGGATTTAATTTATGTTGATACATTACAAATTCGTAAATTTCAACATCGGGCTTGCTTAAATGGAGGTCGAACGAAAAATAGGCTTTATCAAACAGTTCGTCAAACTCGCGATAGCCAAACCTAAGCTGTAAGTCGCGCACATATAAATCGTAATGTATTTCGTTTGAATTACTTAACAACAATATTTTATGGTTTTCCTTCACCTCTTCAATCACCTCTATTCTTTCGGCAGGAATATCAAACAACAGGGCATTCCAGGCATCGTCAATCTGCTGGTCGGTAAAATTAATACCGGCTTCGGCTCTCACTTTATCTCTGAAGACCTCAGGAGTTAATATCCCCCGTTCAAACTTACGTATCACATTATTAATAAAACCGGGCTTTAAGAATGTATCCGAATCGGACATGCCGAGTTTCTTAAATTCGTCGATAGTTAATTGAGGGTCAATGTCGATAACCACTCCTCCGAAATCAAATATTATTGTTTTAAAATCCATAGTTCTGCTATTTAATTAACAGCATAAAAATAGACAATTAATTGATTTTCACAATAGGAAGGGATGCAAAGAATGGGGTGAATTTCTTAAAAAATCATAAATACAAAAAGGTGCTAATATCTTTTAGGGTTATAATTCCGGCGTTTGCCTCCGTTATCTTTTCTGTAGTTACCCGATTTATGTTTAGGCCCGCGGTTACGCGAAAGTATTTCGTTGGTAGATAACAATTGCTGGCCCTCGGTTAGTTTAAGGCGACCGCCCGAAAGCTCTTCAAGATGTTTGAAAATGGTTTCATCGTTCACCGAATCACGGTTCCAGGAAAGGTACGATTTTTTAAGGTGATTGGCTATTATTTTAATAAGGTGATCTTTTTGTTCACCATCTTCCATTTCACCAATCTTAGCAATTATCTTTTCTACATATTTCCCATAGTGGCGAAAAGTAATTTTATTATCGCTATATGGAATGGGGTCAGGCTTTTTTTGAAAGGTGTCCTTTTGTGGCGGGGGATAAGGTGAGTCAACATCCAGCTTAAAATTGGCAATATAATGAAGATGATCCCATAACTTATGCATATAATCTTCATTTTCACGAACCTGCGGGTTCATCTGTGCCATAATGTTAACGATAACATTTGCTGATTTTGTACGTTTCTCACGATCCTCTATGGTAATGACGTGATCAATCATTTTTTGAATGTTACGGCCATATTCAGCAATAACAAGTTGGGGTCTTTCTGTATTGTATTCCATAATATAAGGATAAAATAACCTGCTTTGGCAAGGTGAGGTGGAAAATATCAGTTTACAAGCCGGCAATAAAATACAAGCTTATACCTCTTGTTTAATTTTGAAAGTGCAAAGATAATTATTTTCATTGAGTTAACAACAGGGCAAACGGATTACCTTAAGGATTATGTCTTTTCAATTTTTTTGAGCACCTCTTCAACCTTCCGGAATAAATCTTCCATTGTCCCATCGTTGTAGAAAACAAAATCTGCCATTTCGATACATTTACCAAGATTTTGCTTGTTAGGGTCGGTGGTGCTCATTTCACGTTTTTCGTTTGAAAGAAACGTTTCAAAATCAACATGGTCGGTGGCTGAGCCTCTTTTTTTTATTCTTTCAAAACGTTTTTTCGGGTCAGCATCCACGGCAAACAGATAAAAGTGAGGCTGTTGACGCAGGAAAGCAATTTCGCCGGGGGTGCGGACACTTTCAATAACGGCATCGCCCCCCTCCTCTTGGGCTTCATAGTAAAGCTGCTCAATAACGTATTGTGGGGAAAATTTTTTGCGTAAATCGTTGGCCGTTTCAGTAAGGGTATCGCGATTAACAGGCAAGCCGCGTTTAACAACCTCACGACTAATAAAATCGCGTGCCGAAAAATGTTTAAATCCCTTTTGCTCTTTTAAATAGTCAACAATGGTTCCTTTTCCTGCCCCCAAAGTTCCGGTAATACCAATTATCATAATTTATCAAGTTTTTTTTATAGCACTGAATTTGTTTAAGCAACTTCATTAGCAAAAATCAGCGTTTTTTACTTTCATCTTTAATATCTCTAATCCATTTTTCGGTTTCCAGGGGTTGATATTGGTGTAACTTTTTTAACAGATTGGTCACATCTTCCGAAATAATCAGGTTTTTACGATGTTCGGCTCTTACAAACCCCTCCTCCACCGCATGATCGGCAAAGGCCATAAATTTATCGTAATAACCGGCTGTATTCAAAAACCCCAGAGGCTTATCACAAATACGTAACTGATTGTATGTTAACACTTCCGACAGCTCATCCAAAGTACCAAAACCTCCGGGCAGTGCAATAAAGGCATCGGAAAGCTCAGCCATCTTGTTCTTTCGCTCCGACATGGTTTCAACCTCAATAAAATGCTCCAACGAGGTATGAGCCACTTCGTTAGCGATAAGACTGTGCGGCATTACACCAATAACTTCTTTTTTGGCTTCAAGTAATGTATCGGCTAAAATTTTCATCAGCCCCACATTGGCTCCGCCATATACCAGCCCGATGTCTTCCCTCACAAACAGTTCAGCCAACGCTTTAGCAGCTTCGCGGTAAACCGGCTTATTACCCATGCTTGAACCACAAAAAACACAAATTCTTTTTATCATTTGATTTATTAATTTGCAGGCAAAATAACGATAATCTTTTCAATTCTTCTACTTTTGCGCCATGAAATTAGTTGACACGCATACCCATCTCTACCTTGAAGAGTTTGACATCGATCGCAACGATGTTGTAAAAGAAGCGATTAATAACGGCGTCAACACCATGCTGTTGCCAAACATTGACGGAACCACCATCGAAGCCATGGAAAAACTTTCCAAAAGTTTTCCCAAAAACTGCTTTCCCATGATGGGCTTACATCCCACCTCGGTAAAAAATGACTACGAAAAGGAGTTAACATTGATTGAGGAAAAACTGGAAGCAGGGCAATACATTGCCGTTGGCGAAATCGGCATCGACCTCTATTGGGACAAAACCTTTCGGGAGCAACAAAAGGATGCTTTTCGGCGCCAGTTAAAGATGGCAAAAAAGCACCGTTTGCCGGTTTCCATTCACACCCGCGATTCATTTCAAGATGTTTATCCCATTGTAAAAGATGAACTTGATGATGACTTAAAAGGTGTTTTTCACTGTTTTCTCGGAACCATGGATGAGGCTAAAAAAATAATGGATTTAGGGTTTTTAATGGGTGTTGGCGGCGTAATCACCTTTAAAAATGCCAAAATAGGCGAAGTTATAAAGGATGTACCTGACCGTTTTTTGGTTTTTGAAACCGATGCACCCTACTTGACCCCCACACCCTACAGAGGAAAACGCAACCAAAGTGCATACATTCCGTATATCCTTAAAAAAACAGCTTCCTTAAAAAATATGACACCCGAAACACTGGCAGACATCACCACCGAAAATGCTGCTAAATTGTTTCGATTAGAAAATAAACTATGATAGATAAAACTTCCATATTGGTTATTTATACCGGAGGTACCATTGGGATGATTAAAGATGAGAAAAGCGGCTCGCTGGTTCCGTTTAACTTTGAAAACATTTACGAGCAGGTACCCATTTTAAAAAACTTTGATTATCAACTGGATTTTCATTGCTTTGAACCCATTCTGGACTCCTCCAATATGTCGCCCGACAATTGGGTAAAAATTGTTGATGTTATTGAATCAAGTTACGAAGATTATGACGGTTTTGTTATTTTACATGGTTCCGATACCATGGCCTATACTGCATCTGCATTGAGTTTTATGCTGGAAAACCTGAACAAACCGGTTATTATTACCGGATCGCAACTTCCCCTGGGTGTACTGCGCACCGATGGCCGCGATAATTTTATTACTGCCATCGAAATTGCTGCTGCAACCGTTGATGAAACACCAGTAGTTCCCGAAGTTTGCATCTATTTTGAAAACAAACTGATGCGCGGCAACCGTACCATGAAATACAATGCCGAAAATTTTAACGCCTTTGTTTCGGGCAATGCACCCGAGTTAGCAAACGTAGGTGTTTATATAAGGTATAACAAACACGAAATAATTAAACCCAACTTTAAAAAGTTAAAAGTCCACAAAAACCTTGATACAAATGTGGGCATATTAAAAATTTTTCCCGGCATCACCGAAAATTACATCCGGTCGGTTTTTAGCACCCCCGGTTTAAAGGCAATAATTATCGAATCGTTTGGCTCAGGCAATGCTCCAACCTATCCGTGGTTTTTAAAGCTGCTAAAGGAAGCCACTGAAAGAGATATTATCATATTAAATGTTACACAGTGTATTGCAGGTGCTGTTGAACAGGGAAAATATGAAACCAGTGCCGAATTAAATACTATTGGTGTTATTAGTGGTAGCGACATGACCACCGAAGCGGCTTTAACTAAATTAATGTACCTGATGGGCAGGTACACAAGTCGTAAAACAATTATTGAGTTATTGCAACGTTCTTTACGTGGCGAGCTGACGAAGTAAGAAATATTTTTTTACATTTGCCAACTCAAAATTTTGAGAATTTTAAATAAAGGAGAGGTGCTCGAGTGGCTGAAGAGGCACGCCTGGAAAGCGTGTATACCTCAAAAGGGTATCGCGGGTTCGAATCCCGCCCTCTCCGCAATGTTTTTTACGTTAATATTGTAAATCTTTGTATAAGTAAATAATTTATTATTATTTTTGTGCCAAATACACAAAAAACTTTTTGAAAATCAATTTAAATAATCATGAAAAAAGTAATTGCCTTTCTTTCAATCGTTGCAATGGTAGCTTTTATGGGGCTATCACAAAATGTTATTGCGCAGGACTCACTGACTGTTTCGCAAGATAGTACAGCTGTTGCCGACAGTGCAGCCCAAGTAGCTGATGCTGCTGCCGAAACACCCGCTGCCGCACCGGCCGCAGATGAGCCTAAATCATTCCATCAGGTTCTTAAAGAAAAATTTATTGAAGGTGGTCCCGGATTTATGGGTATTGTTTTGCTTACCCTTATTTTTGGTTTAGCCATTGCCATTGAGCGTATCCTTTACCTAAGTATGGCAACTGTTAATACTAAAAAGCTGCTTTCAAAAGTTGACGATGCCCTTAAAAGCGGTGGCGTTGATGCAGCCAAAGAAGTTGTAAGAAACACCCGGGGCCCTGTTGCCAGTATCTTTAGCGAAGGCCTTAACCGTTTTGACAATGGCATGGACGATGTTGAAAAAGCAATTCTTGCTTATGGTAGCGTTGTAACCGGCAAACTCGAAAGCGGTGTAAGTTGGATTTCATTGTTTATTGCACTGGCTCCTATGCTTGGATTTATGGGTACGGTAATTGGTATGATTCAGGCTTTTGATGATATTGCCGCTGCCGGTGATATTTCGCCTACTGTTGTTGCATCGGGTATTAAAGTGGCCTTGTTAACAACTGTATTTGGTTTGATTGTTGCTATTATTCTACAAATCTTTTACAACTATATCATTTCAAAAATTGATGGTTTAGTTAGTGATATGGAAGACAGCTCCATTTCGTTTATCGATATGTTATCGAATTACGCCAAAAAATAATTATCATGATAGATAAGATTCATAAAATAACACAATGGGTGCTGGTAGCCCTATTATTAATAGGAGCCGTTGCAGGTATCGCTTTCTATTTTGATGCGCTATCGGCAGAAACCCTGATTAATCTGGGGATTGCCCTAATAGTTGTTGCAGTAGTTGTAACAATAATAGGTGCCTTTTTTAACATGGCTTCCAACCCAAAAAGTGCAGCCATGATGGGTGTAAGCCTGGTAATTTTTATTATCGTATTCGGAATAGCTTATGCCATTGCCGGCAATCAGTTTTCATCTCTTCAGTTGGAAGAGCTTAAAATTAACGCTGAAACCTCAAAATTGGTTGGTATGGGACTGTATGCCACCTATATATCTTTTGGAATTGCCGTATTGGTAATTCTGTATTCTTCTGTAGTAAAAGCATTTAAATAATAAGGAAACAATAATATGCCAAAAAGAGCAACTCCGGAAATCAACGCGGGATCCATGGCGGATATAGCATTTCTATTGCTTATATTCTTCCTGGTAACCACCACTATGGATGTTGACACCGGTATTATTAGAAAGCTGCCTCCACCTGTTGAAAAAAATCAGGATGATGTTGAAGTTAACGACCGCAACGTGCTTAAAATTCTTGTTAACAGCCATGATCTGCTGTTAATTGACGGACAACGTGGAGATGTTAACATGCTAAAAGCCAAAGTTGAAGATTTTATGTCGTTGCATCCAAACAATCCTAAGTATCCCGAGGTAAAGCCAAAATTCATTAAAGAGCTTGGTAAAGAGGTTATGCTTTCAAAAGGGGTAATCTCGCTTAAAAACGACCGGGGTACTTCGTATGGAATGTATATCAAGGTACAGGACGAACTGGCTAAGGCTTTCCACGAAATGAAAGACCAAAAGTCGTTGCAAATGTATGGCGTTAAATACGACCAGCTTGTGGATCCTGCCAAGGTTAAAATTATCAACAAACTGGTACCGGTACCAATTTCGGAAGCTGAACCTGAAAACGTAGGAGGAGAGTAATATGTCAAGATTCAAAGTTAAAAAGAATAAAGAAGCAGGAGCTATTAACACCTC
>WGDP01000291.1 GCA_015493215.1 Bacteroidales bacterium
AAGTTTTACCAACTTCATAAGCAATATGATTTCAGGATTATTAGCATACTCTTTTCTACCAAAGAAACCTAGAATCAAGTATGAAACGGTTAATACTTTTGGCCAATTAGCTATATACTAATCATTTGCATATATCGAACTCAGGTTATTAGTTATCGCTTTAATGTTTTCAACAAACATTTTTGCGCAAAAAACAAGTGATATTGACGGTGCAAAAGATTACCCCTTAGTATCGCGATTTCAAGGTTCATTTATTGCTTGGGAGCAGGTTAAGAATTTTGACAGATATTATATGTTATCCCTGAAGGATAATAAATTAGACAAATATGAAATAGACGGAAAAATAACCAGAATCCAGTATGAATCACAAAAAGAACATTCCGTTTTCGAAATCTATAAGAGTTATGAAAATGCGTTGAAAAACGCTGGGTTTAAGATTTTACTTACTCTTGATAAAACAAATTGTGGCGTTAACTTACAAGAACAATTATACAATGGAGAATTTAATGGTTTAAATGCTTTAACCGATCGAGAATCAATAAAGCCAAGTTATAGGGATGGTGAGTTCACGTATTTATCTGCGAAAAAGAATATTAATGGTAAAGATATTTATGTTGTAATTTTTATTTCTAACTGGGATTATCCCCTAATAACATTTGATGCCATTGAAGTTCAGTCCATGGATAAAGGTTTGGTTAGTGTTAAAGATCTGGAAACAGATATTTCGCAAAACGGACATATTGCTATTTATGATATTCATTTCGACACGGGCAAATCAAGTATAAAAGCAGAATCATCGGAAGCCTTAAAAAATATTGCTGAATATCTTAATGCACATCAAGATGAAAAATTCCTGATTGTTGGACATACCGACAATACAGGTGACTTTGAATCAAATATTAAATTATCAATGGAAAGAGCCCAAGCTGTAGTCAACGAATTGGTATCAAAAT
This sequence comes from Bacteroidales bacterium, assembly GCA_015493215.1. Taxonomy (GTDB): domain Bacteria; phylum Bacteroidota; class Bacteroidia; order Bacteroidales; family F082; genus B16-G9. Next base: position 954 of record WGDP01000291.1, read on the forward strand.
ATTCTGTAAAAGCAGAACAGCTAAAAGCATACGGTGACGGACAAACAGCACCGGTAGCTACAAATTCGACAGATGGTGGAAAAGCAAGAAACAGACGAGTTGAGATTGTTGAGCAATAGATTTTAACCCTCTAAATAATATTATGTATTTCCTAAGTCACGGTGTGAGTTGCCGGTAAGAGCTATCTGGAACAATTAACCAGGTGCAACTACTAATGACAGGTTTACGCTATTGTGTGATTTTCAACAACTTCCATGTTTAGTTCTTTTGCCAATCTGTTTACAGTTTTTATTTTATTGAACATTAATTGTTCTTCATATTGCTTAATTCCTTTTTCGGCATAATCCAAGCCTTTTACCATTACCCGCCAATATACAACCGCAAGTTTTCTGGCCATTGCTTTAATAGCTATTCTCGGGCCTTTACGTCCACGAAGTCTTCTCCCAAATGAACCAATTGCAACATCTTTACTATTAATCAACCCTTGTGCAATTATCCTAAAAATTTGCCCTGCCTTAGGCTTGCCTTTTTTTCTCGCATTTCTGTTCATCTTTCCTGAACTGTGCTGTCCAGGAGAAAGTCCCAGCCAGCTGGTAAAATGTTTTTCGCTTGGCCACCTTGTTAAATCAGGTCCTGTTTCAGCCAACAATTGCATCCATGTATAATCGGTAATTCCCGATATCAATGTTGCATCTTTGCTGTCAAATATATTCAATAAGTTGGATCCAAGTTTTTCAACATTTGGTTTATGATGACGGATGGCTTTTCGTTTTTTTTTTAGTTCTTGTCCATCACCAGACTTTCCAATCCTGTTTATTACCTCATTAAGTTTTTTATCACATTCAGACATCTGCTGTAAGTAAAACTTATACCCTTGATAAGCTTGCTTTAAAGCAAAAAGCCCGGCTGCAGTATACTTCCCTTCCAAAGCTTTTAATATCAACTCTTTCTTATTTTTAAGAACGCTTCTGTGACATAGGCTTACCAGTACTTGCCTGTCCCTTTCCCCTCTTAGGATAGCTTCAATAATAGCCATGCCACTTGCCCCGTGTATTTGGCTCAATACTTCTTTTAACCTGATATTCATTAAGGTTAAGGCCTTTTGCATCTGGTTAATGTGTTTTGAGGAAGATTCAATGTGGTCTTCCCTTAAACGTAAATAGCCCCTCAATTCCTTTATGTCTGCATCGACAACAAGACACCTATTCAGAAGTCCATAACTGTGAAGTTGTTGTATCCACTGGCAATCCTTTACATCAGTTTTCCTGCCAGGGACTTGTTTGGTCTGGCGGCCATCAACAAGCCAAACATCTATACCAGCTTCCTCCAATACCTCATACAAAATTACCCAGTAAACACCCGTGGCTTCCATGGCTACTGATTCAACTTTGTGCTCAAGCAAGTAGTCACGCAACTTGTAAAAATCTTCGGTAAAAGTAAAATGACTCACAACTGGCTGGCCTTCTAACGAGGTAAATACTTTTTTGGCACCGATATCGATACCTCCTGCATTACTCCTAATTTTTTCCATAACAATTGTTTTAATGATTAAACAAAGGCCTGCACCCAAAAGGGCATTATTAATTAAACATTGGCATGCTACTATTCGGACATTTCTGAAAACAGAAAGTACCACTCATTATGCCTCAATCTTTTAGAACCAAACTGCCAAACAGGTTTAAAAACACTATACGACACGACGGTCAAACTGTGCAGGACAGTAACAAGTTCGCTATTTTCTGTCATTTTCTCATTATGCCCATTCAAAAAAATGGGTGGTAACTGCCAAAGACTCACCCCGTGACTATCAGACTATCAGATTGAAAAAAACAATTGTCTACAACGGAATGTTTCCATGTTTTTTTGGTGGATTCGATTTCCGCTTATTCTGAGTCATATCCAAAGCATCAATAATTTTTTTACGTGTGTCGCGCGGATTAATAATTTCGTCGATATAACCCAACGATGCAGCTTTGTATGGATTGGCAAATTTTTCGCGATACTCTGTAACAGCCGCTGCTTTTTCCTCGTCGTTTAATTTGTTGCGGTGAATAATATTAATAGCTCCTTCCGGTCCCATTACGGCAATCTCGGCAGTTGGGTATGCTAAATTAACATCGGCTCCAATGTGTTTGCTAGACATTACATCGTATGCGCCACCATAAGCTTTTCGAGTAATTAATGTAATTTTTGGCACTGTTGCTTCGGCAAAAGCATAAAGTAATTTCGCACCGTGTTTTATTATCCCTCCAAATTCCTGATTTGTTCCCGGCAAGAATCCGGGTACATCGACAAACGTAACCAGCGGAATATTAAACGAATCGCAAAAACGTACAAAACGCGCTGCTTTTACCGAAGAGTTAATGTCGAGAACTCCGGCCAGATTTTGCGGTTGGTTGGCAACAATACCAACCGGTTTTCCGCCAAAACGTGCAAAGCCCACAATCATATTTTGTGCATATTGTGGTTGCACTTCCAAAAAGTGTTTGTTGTCAATCACTCTTTGAATAATCTCGTGCATATCGTACGGCTTATTTGGGTCGGCCGGTACAATTTCTTCTAAACTTTCGTCGGCTCTTTCATCCGAGTCGATTGTTGTTTTAATTGGAGCATCTTCTAAATTATTCGAAGGAATAAAACTCAGCAACTCACGAATCATCATTATTGTTTGCTCTTCGTCGCTTCCGTTAAAGTGGGCAACACCACTTTTCGAGTTGTGCGTGTTTGCGCCACCCAGCTCCTCTTTTGTAACCTCTTCGTGAGTAACGGTTTTAATCACATCGGGGCCGGTTACAAACATGTGGCTCTTTTCGTTTACCATAAAAATAAAGTCGGTGAGGGCGGGGGAGTACACAGCACCTCCTGCGCAGGGGCCTAAAATTGCCGAGATTTGCGGTATTACACCCGACGAAATTACATTGTTGTAAAAAATATCGGCATAACCGGCGAGGCTTTCAACGCCTTCCTGAATACGCGCACCGCCCGAGTCGTTTAACCCAATTATTGGAGCACCCATTTTAAGTGCCAACTCCTGAACTTTTATAATTTTATCGGCATTGGCTCTGCTTAACGACCCTCCGAAAACAGTAAAATCCTGAGCAAAAACATAAACAAGCCTGCCGTTTACTTTTCCGTAGCCCGAAACTACACCATCGCCATAAATTTTATTGGCTTCCATTCCAAAGTCGTAACTCCGGTGTGTCATCAGTTTGTCAATCTCGGTAAACGTTCCCGGGTCGAGGAGTTGTAAAACTCGCTCCCGTGCTGTTTTCTTCCCGGCTGCATGCTGTTTCTCTTTGCGTGTTTCGCCTCCACCTAGTTCGGCTAATTTATTCAGCTCTTCCAGTTTATTGAATTTATCTTCTAATTTCATATTTTTACTCAGTTATTTCCAGTTCAATTAATATTTGATTTCCGTCGATGGTATCGTCGTTTTTAACGTTTACTTTTTTTACAATCCCGTCTTTCGGCGCTTTGTATTCGCTCTCCATTTTCATTGCCGAAATTATTATAACCGTTTCTCCCTCGTTTACTTTATCTCCCTCGTTTACCAATACTTTAACTACTTTCCCCGGCATTGGCGACGAAATAGTGTTTTCTCCCGAGTCGAAACCGTTTCCACCTCTATTCATAAGGTAACGGGCTTCGGCATCAATAACTTCTAAATTGTATGATTGATAAAGGGTGTATGCTGTATATTTTTTCGGTTCGTCGTGAGGAACCAGCTCGATGTTGTACGAGTGGCCGCCTTCGAGAATAGAGAAAGTACCGTCGGCGGTGTGCATTAAATCAACATTATAAACTTTTCCATCCACTTCTACTTCCAACATATTTTCGTCTTGACTAATCAGGTCGACCCATGCAACCCGTTCTCCTACTTTTATTTCTACTGCCATAATCTTTCGTTAAAAACGGTTTATATTACATGCTCCTTTTTTCCAACTGCTTTGTGCCGGAGTAAACTCTTTTTTATTGTTTTTCGAATTGTCAAGTTTATCGAGGTAATCGATAAATGTTGCAATTATTGCCATATCGCTAATGTCTTTGTCGATTTCCGGCTTCATTAATTGCTCTTTGTTTTTTTCAATAAAATGGGTGTCGTAATTTCCCTCAATAAAGTTTTTGTTGTTCATTACGCGTTCTTCCATTTTTATCGATGTTTTTACGCCTGTAATTTTATATTCGTAAAGTGCGCGGCGCATACGGCGAATTGCTTCGTCTCTCGATTTTCCCCAAACTATTAATTTTGAAATCATGGGGTCGTAATAGATAGGAATTTCGTATCCTTCGTAAACATAGCCATCGGTACGAACGCCAAGGCCTAGAGGTTCCGATATTTTATAAACTTTTCCGGCACTTGGCATAAAGTTATTGTCCGGGTCTTCGGCATAAATACGACATTCTATTGCATGGCCCTTTTGCGATAAATCGTTTTGGGTAAAGCCGAGCTTTTCGCCTTCGGCAACTCTAATCTGTTGTTTTACAAGGTCCACTCCGGTAACGCGTTCGGTAATCGGATGTTCCACTTGCAAACGCGTATTCATTTCGAGGAAATAGTAGTTCAGAGTATTGTCAACTAAAAACTCGATGGTGCCTGCTCCCACATAATTTACTGCGCGAGCTGCTTCAACGGCTGCTTTTCCCATCTCTTCACGTAGCTCGGGAGTCATTAATGGCGAAGGAGTTTCTTCAATCATTTTTTGGTGGCGGCGTTGAATTGAACACTCGCGTTCGAAAAGATGAACCACATTTCCGTGCTGGTCGGCAAGAATTTGAAACTCGATGTGATGCGGCGATGTGATGTATTTTTCGATATAAACCGAATCGTCGCCAAACGACGAGAGTGCCTCGGAACGTGCAGCTCGTACTGCCGAAACTACTTCGTCGGCTTCCTGAACCAATCTCATCCCTTTTCCACCACCTCCGGCCGACGCTTTAATCATTATGGGTAGCCCAATCTCTTCTATCACTTTAAACACTTCCTCTTCGGAAGATATTTTTCCTTCGGTGCCGGGAACAACCGATATTCCGGCTTTCATCATAGCTTCGCGTGCCTGAATTTTATCGCCCATTTTTACAATTACCTCGGGCGACGGGCCAATAAAAATAATTCCCTCTTTTGTACACCTCTCGGCAAATTCGGCATTTTCGGAAAGAAAACCGTAACCCGGATGGATGGCGTTGGCACCACTCTTCTTTGCTGCATCAATAATTTTGTCGATTATCAGGTAGCTTTCATTCGACGGTGCTTTCCCAATATAATAAGCTTCGTGGGCATACCGAACATGCAGCGATGTTCGGTCGGCTTCAGAATATACAGCCACGGTTTCGATGCCCAATTCCCGGCATGTTCGCATAATGCGAATTGCAATTTCGCCACGATTAGCGATTAATACTTTTTTTATTTTACTCATATAATAATTTCAAACTTAAGTGCTTCTAATAAATTTAAACGAGAGTATCTAATAATCTACAT
>WGDP01000292.1 GCA_015493215.1 Bacteroidales bacterium
CCTCATGCGTTCTCAATCCTTTAAAACCAATGTTTATTTTCAGGGAATTGGCGGTGAATGGCTGCTTGATGACACCTTCTCCTCAGAAAAACAGGTGTTCTTTATCCATGGCACTTTTAACTCCAACGGGCAGCATCTTAATGTGTACGCATTTAACACCAATTTCACCAACGAAAGACATCTGATACTAAATGGTTCGACAGTAACTTTAACAGGTGGCGGTATTGAATCATGGTATCTTAACGGCTTAAACATTGATTTCTCCGATGAGGATGCTACTTTTGAGATTAGTGGTACCAATGCTATTTTTCGAACCGATTACGGCGGGCCTTTCCACTATCCCTATTTGAATTTTCAATATCAGGGATGGGTTTTTAACAAGCAAACCAATGTCAGGTTCGATTCGGTCTATTTTCAACATGGCGGTCAGGTGCATGGCGATTGCTCCATCGAAACCGTAAGGGCTGACGGCAGCACTTCCATATTTGATTCCGATAATATTTCTCTTATTAACGTGTCAGGGGGAGGCCTCCTTTTGCAGGGTGGAAATCATCACGTTTCAACTATCATTGGAAAGATGGGCGTAACCATTTCTGGAAATAATGAAATAGATACCGTACTTATCGGAGGAGAGGGTGTTTTGTCGGGAACAAACCGGATTACCGGATTAATTGATTTTGGAAATTTGGCCACCATCGAAGGAAACAATTTTGTGCGGTTTGCAAAGCTTCGGAACAACGGCGAAATAAGCGGGGAAAATGAATTTGATGCGTTGAAATTTTATCCCGGAAATATTTATGAACTGGAGCAGGGGAAAATACAAACCATTAACAACGATTTCTTTATCCGGGGCAACAACTGTTTCCCCATCACCTTGAGGTCGCAACACGATGGCCAACAGGCATTTGTTACCATGCCGGCGGGCAGAACGGTTAGTGGCGATTTTATTGAAATAAAAGATATGGATGCTTCGGGAGGAGCTTTGTATTACGCAGGCCACTACAGTACCGATTTGTCCAACAACACGGGATGGATTTTTGCCAACGCTCCCGGCTACATTTTTGGATTTAACAACGACACCATTGTCTGTTCGGGAGGTTCTGCTGTTATCGGCACCGAAAATTTTAATCCCGATGAAAATTCAACCTTTTTATGGAGCGATGGCAGTACCGGCTCCGAGTATCAGTTAAACGGTGAAGATACGGTTTGGGTAACGGTAAACTATGCCGATAACTGCGCTTTTACCGATACCATTGCCATTCAATACAAGCCTTCACCGCAGGTAGAGCTGGGTTCCGATAAAACCACATGTCGTGGCGATACCATCTCAATAAGCTACCACTCCGACAGCGTATCTTTTGTTTGGGGAAACGGCTCAACCGATTCGGTAATTAAAGTTACCGAAACAGGTTATTACACCATAACTGTGATTAATGAAGGAGGTTGCAAAGCTTCCGACTCCATATTTGTTAACATGTTACCCACCCCCGATGTAAATCTGGGGCCTGATACAACCATCTTTTCCGATCAGGAGTATCTGCTTGATGCCGGAAACAGTGGCGATGACTTTATCTGGTCAACAGGTGCCACCACGCAAACCATTACGGTAAATTCGGAAGGAGAATATTGGGTAGCGGTATCAAACAGTCAATGCACAGGGTACGACACGGTTACCATCATGGTTTATCCCGATTGCATTTTGGCGGTTCCCAATGCTTTTTCACCCAATGGCGATGGGCATAACGATGTTTTATACGCACGGGGCGAAGGGTTTGTTGAAATGGAGTTGATGATATTTAATCGTGTTGGCGAATTGGTTTTCGATACCAAAGACAATTCCATTGGCTGGGACGGCACCTTTAAAGGAAAACGTCAACCGGTTGATACCTATACTTATATGCTAAGGGGCGTTTGTGTTAGTGGCAGGTCTGTTTTTAATAAAGGGAATATAACTTTGTTGCGATGATTTCTTTTAAAAGAATATTTGTTGTTCTATTTGGTTGTCTCATGATAAATGTTGTTTGTTTAGGACAAGAGACATTTGAAATTACCTTGGGTGGTACCTCAGAGGAAGTCCCGTATCAAATTTCCAGATTAGTTGATGGTAGTTATACGATTATGGCTAAAACCAGGAGCTTTGGAGATGGTGATTTTGACTTAATGCTACTTAATATTGAAGAAACCGGGAAGATAAACTGGTCTAAAATTTACAGTTCTGATATGAGAGATATAGCTAGAAGTTTTATCACAACGAACGACGGAGGTTATTTGATTGCAGGTTGGAAAACGACTGTTGGTACAAAAGATGACTGGAATATTATAAAAACAGATTCGGAAGGAAATATATCTTGGGAAAAATTTATTGGCGGTGAACAAGATGATGAGGTATATTCTGTTTTGTCGATAGATGACTATTATTATTTAGTTGGAAGTACAATGAATTATTCAAATGGTTATGCACATCCTTATGTAATAAAAATGGACAGTTCAGGTAACTTCTTATGGTCAAAGATTTTTAAGGCTGAATACCATGAACATTGTATTAAAATAAAAGCCTTTGACTCCAATAGTTTTATAATTGGTGGATATAGTCAGTCATTTAACAGTAGTTACAAATATGACTTTATTCTTATTAGCATTGACAGGGAGGCAAATATTTTGTGGTCAAAAGCTTATTTGTCAAATACCAATGATTATTATTATGATTTGTTAATTACAAAAGATAATAGTTTATTGTCAATCGGTTATGCAGAAAAAGAAAATGGTGATACAGAAATGCTTCTGATAAAAACTAATAACCAGGGAAATTTACTATGGGCTAAAACATATGGGGGAGAATTTGATGACAAGGGGTTTCAGGTTAAAGAAGTAAGTGATGGAAGCTTTGTATTGTGTGGGACAACACAAAGTTTTGGAGCGGGTTCCGGTGATATATTACTTATTAAGATTGATAATAACGGAAATTTACTATGGGCTAAAACATATGGGGGAGAGAAAATGGAGTCTTATTCGCATTTTGATATCTTACAGAATAATGGTTTTGTTATTATGTCAAGTACAACAAGTTTTGAAGATAATAAAGATATTTTTCTAGTAAAGACTGATTCTTTAGGTAAGTCTTGTTGTTATAGAGATGAGGATAACATTCCTGTTAAGATACTTCCTGTTGTTGAAAAGACGGTTTTATTTGATACCTTAAGTGGAGTTTCAATTCCTAATTGGAGGATTAAAAGTTTTGAACCTGTTGTAGAAGAAAACCTTATTTGTACCAATTCATTTCATGTTATGGGTGATTCTGTTTTGTGTGATAACATAAGTGTAGTTAAATATTATATCCAACCTAATATAGATGGATATTTTACCTGGCATGTACCGGAGGGTGCAACCATTGTCACCGGACAGGGAACTTCTGAAATAGTGGTTGATTTTAACGGTACTTCAGGATATGTTACGGCATCTTTTGAGAGTTATTGTGCCGATAAGGTTTCTGACTCACTTTTTGTAAATCTTTCAGGAGGGTTTAATATCAACCTCGGCCCCGATACCAACTTCTGCAATGGCAACTCCCTGTTGCTTTCCCCCGGCAGTAACTATTTCCACTACCTATGGCAGGATGGCTCCACCGATTCCCTGTTTGTTGCAGATGCTTCCGGAACCTACTGGGTACAGGTAACCGATTCGTCAGGTTGCAAAGCCACCGATTCCATTAACATTGATACCTTTCCGGGATTCGACTTCTCCATTGGCAACGATACCACCATCTGCTTTGGAGATTATGTGTTTCTGTATGCTCCCGACGGTTTTGAATCGTATCAGTGGCAGGATGGCTCCGGTAGTACCTCTTATATTGCCGATACTTCAGGTTACTACTGGCTACAGGTTACCGACACCAATGATTGTGTTGCCCGCGATTCAATGTTGCTTACAACCAATAAGGTTCCCGCCGATATACTGGGAAACGACACCCTGTTTTGTAAGGATGGCACTTTTACCTTGCGAACCCATCCCGTTTATGAACAATACTTTTGGAACAACGGTAGCAACGACTCTGTTATAACTACTTCACAACCGGGAAAATACTGGGTAACCGTTTTTGATGCGTTGGGTTGCTCCGGAAGCGATACCATTCAACTTGACTATACCCCGGCCATCACGCTTGAACTCAATGCCACCGGACAATTGTGCGAAGACGACAGCGTGATATTACAAGCTGTATCAAACTACAACAACTACCTGTGGCAGGACAGCTCACAAAACCAAACATACATTGCAAAAGACTCCGGGATTTATTGGGTAAAAGTAACCACTCCCTGCGAAACAAAATCGGACAGCATCACCATCGATGCCTGTTCCTCCATCTGGATTCCCAATGTGTTCACCCCCAATAACGATGGCTATAACGATAACTTTGGAGCTGTTGCAAAGAACATCATAAAATTCAA
>WGDP01000293.1 GCA_015493215.1 Bacteroidales bacterium
ACCCAATCCGGCTTGATAAAGTTGGAGATAAAACGGCTGTAAATTACAATCGCTGGTCCATATGTACGCCTGCATTAAAAGCCGGGCGTGAAGCCGGTGTGCCACTTTATCAGTATCTTAAAATTCCGTTGGAGCGGAAATTTGGCAAAACCTGGTATAATAAGTTGGTGAAATCCATTGAAGGATAATGGCTTTTCCCGGAATCATGAAAATAAATATCTGCCACATTAGATAGGCTAATTCCTATTTTGATGTGATAAAGTTTTATTCAGCTAAAAAGCCAAATAAAACATTGCTTATTTTTACAAACAATACCATGGAAATCTAAAAACAGGCGATTAGTCCCGTTAGGGACGATATATTTGTGAGTCTCCTCCGAAAACAGATCAATTAGATTAATATTACTGTTAGTTTTTCAAGCAACAAATTTGGCGAACTGCATTCTGCGATTTGCGGGAAAATGCATTAATAAGCCAAAATTAAGTAACTGCATTGAAAATTTGGTCATTTTTTTCATTCTCAGGTTTTGAATTTCAAGTGACATCTTGCTGATTAGTTTTTTTGGCCTATAGTTGCTTAAAAACGTCTGAATGCGTTTAAAATTAACCCACATTGCCCTGGAAATGTTAAATATATGGTTTTTTATCAATCCTCGATATTTGGTTTTACTCCCTTTGAGATGGTAAAAAGCATGGTGTACCGTTGACTCAACATTGGCTCGCTTATTCTTTACATCGGCAGGTTGTGCTTCTATCTCAAGTCTCCTAAAATAATTCTTTATAGTTGTTGAATTAAAGTACCTGTATCTGCTTTTATTGCCAGGAGTATCGTCAATCCTGTATTTTCCTTTTGGGGTTTTTATTGCTTTTTGTGTTTGACCTGTACGAAGATCTTTTACCATTAAATGTTCTTTTTTCCACCAAAATTCATAAAACCCTTTCTCTCCTTGTAAAGCATTTAAGTGCCATTTAATTGGGCTGTTCGGTAATTGGGTAAAATTATAATTATCAACAGAGTTATAGGCTCCATCAGTCCATACTTCTGTTATTTGTCCGGTTACCTGTTCGCTGTTTTGAAGGGCTGGCTGAAAAAAATAATCGTCAGGTGTGACTACGGTTTTTGTTATAATATCTGATATAAGGTTTAAGGGTTGGTCGTCGCATGTTTCTGTAATATTGGCAACGTAGCCTTTTATACGTTGCTTTTTTTGCCCATTATCTTTACGCCGGTAAGTAGCTTCAGGATCATGAGGAGACTGCATGGTATTACCACTAATTTCTTGTGAAGGTGTTAGTGTCACCTCTTGTTTATCATCACTTTCGCGATATTGTTCTTTATAAAGCCGGGAAAGGTTGTCGTATTCTGAACTGTCATCATCAGAAAATTTTTGCAGCAGATATCTGTAAACCTTACCCAGGTTTTTAAGCCATAAAGTTTTTTCTTTGTTGCTTAACGGAAAAACATGTGCCTGCGCATCTTTTTCCATTAATTCTTCCAGCTTTATTAGATGTTTCTTTAATATTTTTTCCTTTTGCCTTTTATCAAGTGTTTTGAAGAACTTCTGCAACATCCCTATAGTTAGTTGCAACCTGGTACAGGAAGCTATGTTGGAACTTATCAGTTTTGAATCCATTCGTATTTTGCTCCCATTAACGTTATATGTTTTGGCTTGCAAACGGGTGAGGTTATAAAATGACTGAGTAAACAGGTCTTCTCCTGTTTGCTGCTGGTGGGCTGTTAGCTTCGCTCTGAAATCGTAATAAGTGCTTGGAACAGGTATTTCGTCATTAATATTAGTAAGACCTAGTGCGCGCATGACCAAAAGATTAAAACGACTTTCATGAAATAATTGCTCGTCAGACCAGTTAAATCCTTCCTTGAGTATTTGCATAGCAACCAATATTCGAATGGGGGAATTTGGACGTCCTGTTTTGCTTGGATACAATACTTTGAATACTTCTTCATTTATTGATGAAGTAATTTCTTTATAGAATACGTTATGCCACTGCAGGTCGGATTCGTAGAACTTAAGCTTCCGGGAATTTAGCAACTGCGAAGTACCTGTAAAAATATCTGGCTCAGTATATTCACTACTTCTTCTAAACATGATTTTTTATGGCTTGTTTACTCTTTAAAGATACAAAATTATCCTCAAACAAGAAAGGATTTTTTGTAAGAGTTTTCGGAGGAGACTCATTTGTAGAAAGATATTTCCCAGCATCTAACAGTCCCGTCAGGGACGAAATATTAAGAAATGGCTAATACCTATACCCAATTGTATATTCAGTTTGTGTTTGCAGTTCAAAACAGGGTTTCATTGATTCAACCTACATGGAAAGATGAGCTTTACAAATATATAACAGGCATTGTTCAAAACAATAAGCATAAGCTTATAGCAATAAATGGAATGCCGAATCATGTTCATGTTTTTATTGGTTATAAACCCCACCAATTAATTCCTGATTTGTTACAGGATATAAAAGGGTCATCATCAACATGGATAAACAAAAAGGGATTTAAATTCAACTGGCAGGAAGGTTATGGTGCTTTCTC
>WGDP01000294.1 GCA_015493215.1 Bacteroidales bacterium
GGAAAAAAGTGCCGGACAAAAAAGAAAAATTGCTGCCGCCTGCTTTCATCTCCGCATTTCGCTTCATTGGACATAGAAAAACTATGCTTCGCTTGGGTTTCCGTTAACCATCAAAAATTAGACTTTTATATAAACTCCCGGACTTAGAAGCTTTAGCAATTTTAGAAGCAGTAAGACGAGCAGCGGAATTGCGTGCGCACAACACCGCCTACACACCATAAGGGGTTCGGAAGTAAAATGATAGTTTTGTGTGTGCAATTAATATTTTTGATACATTTGGAAATTGGTTGTTAAATCCCCCTTACGGTGCGTAGCCAAACCGTTGGCGTGCATTAAAGACAACATCGTAACATTGAAAAATAAAATTCCAAATCAAATGAATATAATTTAACTTTGCCATTAGATAAATTTTGAATAATGGGAAAAACGACAAAAATAAAAGTTGAAGAAAAATTAATCTCGATTGTAAAAAAAGACGAGCAAGATTATATTTGTCTGACTGATATGGTAAGAGATGAAGAAGGAAGTGACCATATCAGAAATTGGATGAGAAATAGAAATACTGTTGAATTTATTGGATTATGGGAGACTCTGCACAACCCAAATTTTAAACCTGTCGAATTCGACACCTTTAGAAAACAAGCAGGTCTGAATAATTTTAATTTGACACCAAAAAAATGGATTGAAAAGACAAATGCAATAGGAATTATTTCAAAATCTGGGCGTTATGGTGGAACATATGCCCATAAAGATTTAGCATTTGAATTTGGTGCTTGGATTAGCCCAATGTTTAAATTGTTGTTAATTAAAGAATTTCAACGTTTAAAGGAGATTGAAACAAACCAATACAATTTAGAATGGAATGTAAAGCGAATTTTAAGTAAAACAAACTACCTCATTCATACAGACGCAATTAAAGAACATATTATTCCGAAAAAAAATTATGCAACAAGTGATGAATGGATTGTATATGCCGAAGAAGCAGACTTACTGAATGTTGCAATGTACGATTGTAAAGCAAAAGATTGGAGAGAAGCTAATCCCGAACACGCAGAAAAAGGATTGAATATTAGAGACTTTTCAAGCATAAACGAATTGGTTGTTTTATCGAATCTTGAAAATGCTAATGCCATAATGATAAGTGAAAATATTGATAAAGTAAACAGATTTAAGCAGTTGAAAAGAATTGCAAAATCACAATTAAAAACTTTGGATAATCAAGACTTTATAAAATCATTGAAAAGACTTAACGAAACAACTTTTATTAATGAAGAAAAAAAACTGAAAAAGAAATAACGACACGCCAACACAGGCTTATAGTGCATGCCTTAGCTTGTTGTAATTAAGAAAGATAGTTGTACATTTGAAGGAAAAACAAGTTAAGAAAATTAGAAGTAAAAAAGCGGCACGGACCATAGCCAAACACGTCAGCGGTAATAAAATTACATACATCGAAACCTATGATGATGGTACAACTCAAAAGAAAATGAAATTAAATTAAAACATAGTGCATTTTAAATGAAACAATTAATAATTATATTGACCATATTGACAGCAAGTCAGTTTTGTTTCTCACAATCGGGTACAATTAAAGGACATGTTCAAAACAATAATGAAAAAAAAGGACTTGCATTTGCCAACGTCTGTTTGGTTAACACAAATAAAAAAGCAACCACCGATTTAAATGGAGATTTCATTTTTGACAACATTCCCGCAGGGATATACGATTTAAAAATTTCATACATAGGATTTCAGGACACAACTTTAACTTCAATAAAAGTGAGCAACGACACAATAATAGATTTGAATATTGGTTATCCGACACCTTGCAAAAACAATCAAAATGATAAAACCTGCCCTATTTGTAAAAAGAAAGACAAATTAAGACTTCAGGCAGAATCAGAACTTGACTCAGTCAGACTACTTTATGAGAGTGAGGTTCATCAAATTAAGTTAAACGGGCAAAAATTAATTGACCAATTGAAACTTGAAGCAAATAACGATTTTAACAGGTTGCAAACAACTGCAGAAAAAGAATTAAATGGATTAGAATTGAAGGCTGAAAGAAATCCTATCAAACGAACATTGTTAAAGAAGCATTATGAGAGGAAATTCAAAGATATGAAAAGCGAATACGAAAAAGAATACGCCTTACTTGAACTCGACTACAAGCAACGATTTGACTCACTAACAGCAAATATCAAAACAAAACTTGACATTACTGAACTTCAAGGTAAAACCACACTTGAAACCATAATATTAAAATACAAAAAAGAATTAGCGGTACTTGAACCGGAATTAAAAAAGTAACACTACACACAACAACATCTTATAGTGTATGCTGCAATTAGTTGTAATAATAAACGTTAATACAAACATAAAGGTTGTCGTAAACTGCAAATTTATCGTTTCAAAATGCGGCACGCACCCTGTTTAAAACCGTTGTAGCAATTTAAAAACAGCAGAAAATGAATAAAGAAAATTCAAAACTTCCAACAGACCTTGTTTCAGACATAAAAACAAGATTAAAAACTCTGAGCGGACAAATAAACGGAATTGTAAAAATGTTAGATGAAGGAAAAGACCCTGAGCAAATAAATATCCAATTCAAATCCATCGACAAAGGAATCCAAAAAGCACACTATTTACTATTAGATGAAGTTTACCGAAAAGCACTTGCAATAGGAATTGTTAAAGCAGTTAATTCCTGCCCGGGAAATTGTGGAAACGAAGAAAAAATTGAATACTTAAAAAAAGAGTTCCCTAATTTAGAATTATCAGAACTAACAAGCAAACTCAAAGAAATCCAAACCATTGAAAACCGACTAAAAGACTTTAACGAAAAAAAAGTTGAATAATATTTGGATACCCCCTACCTCCTGTTCTCATCTTTGTTCCATTATTAATTTAAGCCTCATATAAGATGAAACAACAAATAGAAATTTTTACAGCAGGTTGCCCGGTATGTGAACCTGTTGTAGCATTGGTAAAAGAAAATGCTTGTAGAAATTGCGAAATAACTATTTACAATCTATCTGAGCAGTGCGAAAGTAAAATCTATGTAACAAAAATGGAAGAATATGGAGTGAAGAGGCTTCCTGCTATTGCAATTAACGGAAAACTAATTGACTGTTGTAAGAATATAGAAATCACAAAAAGTGATTTAGTTAATGCAGGAATTGGTAGTTGCTAATTATTTAACCTAAAAAAGTATCAAAATGAAAATCAAAAATATATTGGTCGTTTTATTGGCAATAATTAATGTTTCTACCATAACATCTTGTTCGTCATCAAACAAAAAAAATGAAAAAGTAATTATTGTTAAAAAATCCGATATTGTCCGGAAAAGCATTGGGGTAAATGGAATGACTTGCGTTGGTTGCGAAGTTACACTTGAAGAGAATATTTCAAAAATTGAGGGCGTTGTAAGTGTTGAAGCCTCACATACTGAAAAAGAAGCAATAATTGAATTTGATTCTACTAAAACAAACATTAATACAATTACAAAAACGATTAAAGAATCGGGCTATAAACCTTTCAACAAATAGCTATGGGACTTTTCTTAAATTTTGGCGAAAAAATAGATGGTTATGATTATAAAGTCATCAATGAAAGAGATGCGCGAGCAAGTGCAGGAATAATGTTTTTGCTTGGTATTCTAAGTCTTTTCTCGGTTCACCTGTACAGAACCATATTTTGGGCTGAACTCTTTTCAATTACTTTTATTATAGAGTTTTTTGTAAGAGTTCTAATAAATCCAAAATATGCACCCTACATGCTTATTGGTGGTTTAGTGGTTAGTAATCAACAACCTGATTGGGTAGAAGCAAAACCAAAAAGATTTGCTTGGTTATTAGGAATGATATTAGGAGTAATAATGACCTACTATATTATTTTTGACATAATTACACCCGTTAGACTTGGTATTTGCTGGCTGTGTCTGTTTTTAATGTTTCTTGAATCTGTATTTGGAATATGCCTGGGCTGTCTTTTATATAAAAAACTAAAATGGAAAACATACAACTGTCCGGGCGGAATATGCGATGTTTCATCACCGCCATATGATAAAAGAAAATTAATTATTATATTGGGTTTTTTAGGACTTTTCTTCCTTACTTATGTATCGTTGAAATCCTACAAATTCAATGAAAAACCAAAAATTATTATTGTCAAAGAATAGAATGAAAAAGAGGGCACCAAAATGATGCCCCCTCTTAAACTTTGCCAAACACTGTTTTATTTTATGGTTCCGCTGAAATATTCCCAAATTGAAGAATTTGCTCCACCAATTTGGAAGGAGTAATTGCACGAACTTGAACTGAGGTCGAAAGCCCCATAATGCCGATCGCCTGCTTTATGTTGCGTATTCATATGGTTATTCCATGCATTCCACATATTGTTAGAATTGCCATACCAATTGTCATGATTATTTTCCCACCCACTAGACCAGCCATTAGACTGACTATTGCAGAAATTATGATTATCAAGGTTGTGGCCATATTCATTATAGAAGTCATCCCCTGAATAGCACATCATTATGCTATCGTTATTTTCATAAAGCATCATCGTTACCGTAGTATCATATATACTTGATTGGCAGTATAGGCTAACCAGGCTGTCGTTAATTGTTGTTACTTTGATTGTGGCAGGAGTAGTAGCATTTGTTTGCGAGTTGAGCAGGTTTCCTGAGTAAGTTCCCGTAACCTTGCTTGCAAGGGCTATCTTATTTAAGTTTTGATCATCAGTTTTTTTACATGATACGGTAATAAATGTCACAGCTATTAATGTCCCTATTATAATTGATTTTATTTTATTCATAATATTTAATGTTTTAATGTTTCTATTATTATCTTATTTTCAAAAAAGGTTTTCAAAGTTCGAAATATAATTGCCATATCTTCATTTTCAAACTTTTGTTCCAACCCGGATAGACTAAGAGCGGTTTTCTCCTCTTCAAACAATTTCAAAATTAACTTTATTACGTACTGATTCAAAATCAGTTGTAATGGTTTTGCCGATATAATTATCCAAATTGAATGATGAGCAAATACACACAGCAATAAGGTATCAACAAATAAATACTCCAAGTAAAGATTGGATATTAAAATGAGTGGGTGGATTGTTTTTACCATAAACTAAACTATCAGTTGGTTTGGAAACAGGACCAAATGAAGCTGCTTTACAAATATTAAAAACATCAATGCCGGGTTTAGAATTCTTTTCGACAATAAAAACACTTGACAATCTAATCGACTGACTGCTATTTTCACATGAGCATCCATGGTCGCATGTTTTATTATTATTCGATGGATCAGTATTTGTATCGGCAGTACAGCAACATTCTTCTGCTGAGAAAATAGAGGTGCTGCATAATTTGCCTTGGGAATAATGCTTGTGAATATCCACACCTATGTAACTTGTTAGAAATGAAACTAAAACAAATATGTTTAAGACTTTCTTCATGCAGTACTCACCGATAAATTTGTTAATTTATTCTCTTCATCCGAGAATATTGATGCAAAGATATGAAGGATAAAATGCAATCTGGTTGCAAATACTGATTCTATCAGGAAAAACGCATTTAAATTTTTAAAAGTTTCTCCATGTCATCATTTTTTATACTAAAGTTGTTTAAAGTTGACATGATGATAATGAGCCTGTTTAAAGCTAACTTGATGATAATGAAAGTAAACTATTGCAAATAAAAGGCTTTAAACAACTTCAATGAGATTAAAATACTTTAAACAACTTCATAGAATACTTCAATTACCCCCACCACCTTTCCAAATAAATTTTCATCTTTGTAAAATAAAAAAATAAGGTGGGTTTTATGGCGAGAAAAATAGTTTTAAAAATAATTTTACCGGTAATTGTTGCCTTTGTGGCTTTTTCATGTGCGCAGGAAGCCATGCCCGTTGGCGGAAAAAAAGATGTTACACCCCCTTCGGTTGTTCAGGCAATACCCCCCAACGGCTCGCCCGGATTTACAGGTAAAAAGTTTGAGCTGAAATTTAGCGAGTTTGTGGTGCTCGATAAAATTAACGAACAGCTGTTAATTTCGCCTACCGTTAAGGAAAAACCCGATTTTCATTTAAATGGAAAAAAGCTCACCGTTAAATTTAAAGAAGAACTTAAACCCAACACAACCTATTCAGTATATTTTGGCGATGCCATTAAAGATTTAACCGAAGGAAACCCGTTGCACAACTACAGCTACATATTTTCCACCGGCGACCATGTGGACTCGTTGAGCCTAAGCGGTAAAGTTGTAAATGCTTTCGAC
Source organism: Bacteroidales bacterium (assembly GCA_015493215.1). GTDB lineage: Bacteria > Bacteroidota > Bacteroidia > Bacteroidales > F082 > B16-G9. Next base: position 6,284 of record WGDP01000294.1, read on the forward strand.
CTTCAACCTTCCGACGGCGTGATGGTTATGCTGTACCGCCATGGTAACGACACCATCCCCTTCGACTCGCTACCACTGCAAGTGCCTCCCTACTATTTGAGTAAAACCGACAAAAGCGGCAAATTTACCTTTGCAGGATTGGCCAACGATGATTACCTCGTCTTTGCCTTAAAAGACCTCAACAGCAACTATTTTTACGATCAGCCTTCCGAAGAAATTGCATTTATCGATTCGTTGGTGCGCCCTGTTTATATAGCCCCTCCCAGGGTTGACACCCTTCGGAAAAAAGATACCACCGAAATAGAACTTGACCAAATGGCAATACATGTTTCCGACAGCATTAAACTTGACACCCTGAAAACGGAAGCCTCAAACGCCAAACTGTTAAATCTGTTTTTGTTTCAACAAAAAGATACCGTACAGCGGATTATGGAAGCCAAGCTAACCGGGCTAAACACCATTCGGTTTATTTTTTCAAACCCTGCCGGCGATGTGTCGATTAATGCCGTTAATTACCCTCAACGAAACCTTTGGCATCTAAACCGGTGGTCCGAAAACCACGATACTTTATGGTGGTATCTAAACGAGTCGGCTCTTACGGTTGACACCTTAAACATATTAATAATGAAAGGCAGCGATACCCTTGACAACACTTTTATCTCCACAAAAGTACGCGAGCGAACCGTTCGCTTTGCCCGTAATAAAAAAAATAAAAAGCCGGCATCTGAAAAAAAGGATTTGCTTGCCTTTACAACCAACATGAAGGGAGGCATTAAACCGGTATCGAAATTGTATTTGGAATTTAACCAACCTGTAACCCACATTCTGTCCGATTCAATTTTGTTTGTCTCCGGCACCGATTCCATTTATGCACCCGATTTTGTTCCTGTGGATTCACTTCATTTAAAGTTCCTGTTTCCGGTTAAGTTAACAGAGGCAACCAAATATCGTTTGTCGCTGCCCGACTCGTGTTTTATCGACTGGAACGGATATTTCAACAAAGAAAAAAATATTGGCTTTTCAACCAAAGCCAACAAAGAATACGGTACTTTAACGGTTAATTTATCGGCCGAAAAACCAGGAAACTATATTTTTCAGTTTTTAAATTCAAAAGAAGAGATTGTTAAACAGTATTTTATTACCAACGATACTACCCTTTCGATGGCTTATATCAATCCCGGAAATTACATTTTAAAAATAATTGACGATAAAAATAACAATCACCGTTGGGATCCGGGTAACTACATCAAAAACAAAGAGCCTGAAAAGGTTACCTATTACGCAAAGCTTATCAATGTAAGAGCCAACTGGGAGCTGGAAGAAACCTGGAAATTCAATCCGGAAGATCAAAGCCCCTCTCCGGGCAAAAAGAAGAAATAAAAAATTACGTATTTAAAAAATAAAAACCATGAAACGATTATTAATAGCTACCGGTGGCGGCGATTGCCCCGGATTAAACGCAGTAATAAGAGCGGTAGTGCATCGCGCCTCACAGGAAAAAGATTGGGAAGTGCTTGGCAGCATACAGGCCTTTAACGGTATATTGTGGGAGCCAACCGAAATTGTTCCGCTGGATAATAAAGCCGTTTCAGGCATCCACTTTCAGGGAGGAACCATTATTGAAACTACCAATAAAGGAGGCCCGTTTGCCTGGCCGGTAAAAAATAACGATGGCACCTGGACAACCGTTGACCGATCAGATGAAATGATACGTAAGTTGCAATATTTAAATATTGATGCGGTAATAAATATTGGTGGCGATGGCTCTCAACGCATTTCAAACAAGCTTTACCAAAAGGGGTTAAACATTATAGGTGTACCCAAAACCATTGATAACGATTTAAGCTCAACCGACTCAACTTTTGGTTTTCAAACAGCAGTTGAGGTAGCCACCGAAGCCGTTGACAAGCTGGTAACTACGGCTGCAAGCCATAACCGCGTTTTCTTTTTAGAGGTAATGGGCCGCGATGCCGGTTGGATTGCCCTTAATGCCGCTGTTGCCGGAGGTGCCGAAGTGTGCCTGATTCCCGAAATCCCTTACGACATCAACAAAGTTAAAGAGGCACTGGAAAAACGTTTTCATCACGACCGTGGTTTTGCTGTGGTGGTGGTCGCCGAAGGAGCTTTCCCAAAAGGAGGTATGCCGGTGTTTGAACAACCCAAAGAGCCGGGCTATGAAAACAGAATGCTGGGAGGCATTGCCCGTAAATTAATGACCGACCTTAAAGAGGCGGGCTTTAAACCCGAAATGCGCGAAACCGTTTTGGGACACCTGCAACGTGGCGGCGTTCCGGTGGCATACGACCGGGTATTGTCGGCACAGTTTGGTGTAAAAGCATTCGAAATGGTGTTAAATAACGATTTTGGCAAAATGGTATCTTACCGGCATCCCGATTTTATTGCCGTTCCTTTAAGTGAAGCCATTTCAAGACCCAACCTTGTTACCATGGATAACGCACTGGTAAAAACAGCCTTGGGACTTGGCATCTGTCTTGGTACATAATTAATTTTGAAATTTTCTAAATTAACGGATTTGACTACCTTTGCAGCCATAATTCTATTATAATTAATAACTTAAATTTTTTAAAACTATGAATTTTGATGTAGCTAAAATGATGGATGAAATTCAACCATTAATTACCGATTACGGTTTAAAACTGATTGGTGCCATCGTGGTATTAATCATTGGACTTTGGATTGCAAACCTGATTACCAAACAACTTGGCAGGCTTTTAAAAGCCAAAAACTACGATCCTTCGTTGCAGGGATTTTTAACCAGTATGGTAGGCATCCTGTTTAAAACGCTGGTGTTTATAGTGGCTCTTGGCATGATGGGAATCGAAATGACCTCCTTTATTGCCATTTTAGGTGCTGCCGGTCTTGCTGTAGGTATGGCGCTGTCGGGCACACTACAAAACTTTGCAGGCGGAGTAATGATTCTGATATTTAAACCCTTCAGGGTTGGCGATCTTATCGATGCACAAGGTTACCTCGGCGTTGTAAAAGAGATCCAAATTTTTGTAACTATTTTAACCACGCCCGACAACAAAACCATTATCATTCCCAATGGAGGATTGTCAACCGGCTCGTTAACCAACTACAGTACTGAACCTAAACGACGCGTTGACTGGACAGTGGGTTTTGGATATGGCGATGATTACGACAAAGCAAGAGAAGTTGTACTTGGAATATTAAAAGCCGACAAAAGAGTTCTTACCGACCCCGAACCCTTTGTTGCCCTCGGTGCTTTGGCCGACAGCTCGGTTAATTTAACCGTACGTGCATGGGTTAATGCTGCCGATTACTGGGGCGTATTTTTCGACTTTAACGAACAGGTTTACAAAGAATTTAACAAACAAGGTATCAATATTCCGTTCCCGCAAATGGATGTTCATATTCAAAAATAATTTTTAAGGTTGGCTGTGGCAATGGTGCTTTTAGTACTTTTGTTACAGCCATTTTTATAACAGTACATATGAAAAAAATAATTTTTTTTGTTTTTATCACCATTTTTAGTTTGTCAGGTATTGTAAAAGCCCAAAAGTTTTACACAACCTCAGGTGGCGAAATGATTTTTTCGTTTGCTTCCATCAACAATAACGGAAACAGCGGAAATAACATCATGCGATGGTCACCGGTTTTTAATTTTCAGTTTTTTGGCAACTACGATTTTTCAAAAAATGCCGGGTTAATTTTTGGTGCCGCCGTTAGAAACGTTGGCTATATTGATGGGAATCCCGATATAGACAATAGCGCCTACAAAAAAAAGTACAGAACCTATAACCTTGGCCTCCCGGTGGGAATTAAAGTAGGAAATTTAGATAAGTTTTTTCTTTATGGAGGATACGAAATTGAGTTTCCGTTTAATTACAAAGAAAAAACTTTTGTAAACGGCTCAAAACAAGACAATAAAATTACTGCCTGGTTTTCAAAGCGAACCCCCGTTTTTTATCATACCGCTTTTGCAGGTATTCAATTTCCTTACGGTTTAAACCTTAAGGTAAAATACTATTTTACAAACTTTTTTAATGAAGATTTTGAAGAGATTACTGATGGGGCAACTATTAAACCTTATGCGGGCATGAAAGCCAATATCATCTACTTTTCACTAAGTTTCGATCTGTTTAAAAACTACAGCGTCGATTATCACGAATTTCATCCAAAAAATGTGAACGATAATGTTTATTAATTAATAAATCAGTGGGCGGCATTAATAACAAAAAACAAACCAAAAGGCAGGTTGGCGCTTCTTATGTAACAACCATTATTAGTATAACACTGGTGCTGTTTACCTTGGGATTTCTCGGCCTTATCTTGTTACAAGCTCGTTCGTTGTCGCGCTATATTAAAGAAAACATTGGCTTTGAAATAGTGATTAAAAAAGGGGTAAAAGATGCCGACATTTTCAGGCTTCAAAAAATACTTGACGCCCGTAATTATGTTAAATCAACCGAATATATTACCAAAGAAGAAGCAGCCAACCGGTTGAAAAAAACTTTGGGAAACGATTTTATCAGCTTTTTGGGGGAAGATAACAATCCGCTGCTGCCTTCGCTCGAAGTCAGGTTTAACGCCGACTGGGCAAGCCCCGACAGCTTAAAGATTATTGAAAAAAAAGTACTAAAAAACAATATCGTTAAAGAAGTTTACTACCATAAATCGCTGGTGGATGTTATTAATAAAAACATTCGCCGTATCGGATTAATATTGCTTGCCATCAGCCTTGTATTAATCATTATTTCGGTTGCTTTAATTAACAATACCATTCGCCTTGCTGTTTTTGCCAAGCGCCATACCATAAAAAGTATGCAGCTGGTGGGGGCTACCAACGGTTTTATCCGTAAGCCGTTTGTGCAACGTTCTGTTTTACATGGTGCGCTGAGCGCATTATTGGCTCTGCTGTTACTTAGCGGTGTAACAACGCTGTTAAAAGATAATATTCCCGAACTTCAATTGTTGGAAGATCGCGTTACCATGCTGGTACTTTACATTTCGGTAATTATTTTGGGTGTTGCAATATCGTCTGTTTCAACATGGATGGCCGTTACGCGGTATTTAAAAGCAGGTTCTGATCAACTTTATGGGTAGTTTGGCAGATTTCTATTACTTTTGAAAAAATTTTTCACAAGGCATCACGTTAGTTATTCATTGGCAACTTAAGTTTATTATAATGAAGAAAAAAGAAACAAAACCCAAAAACCAAAACACCGACGATTTATTTCCCTTTCATAAAGAAAATTATAAATTCTTATTTTTAGGATTGATTCTTTTGGCCTTGGGATTTATACTTATGATTGGCGGAGGTTCTGACAATCCCAACGTGTTTAACAAATCTATTTTCGATGCACAACGGCTTACGGTTGCTCCCCTGCTGTTAATTGCCGGATTTGTGGTTGAAATGTGGGCTGTTTTAAAACGGCCGGCTCCTAAAAAGTAATTTTAAACAATCATTATTATTATGACTTGGTTTCAGGCACTGCTTCTCGCTATTGTTGAGGGGCTTACCGAATTTCTTCCAGTATCATCAACCGGCCACATGATTCTTACCGAAGGAATTTTAGGCATGAAAAGCAACGACTTTATTCAGGCCTTTATCGTCAACATTCAGTTTGGCGCAATATTATCGGTGGTGGTACTTTACTGGAAAAGATTTTTTCAGTCGTTACAGTTTTACTATAAACTTTTTGTAGCCTTTTTGCCGGCAGCTTTTTTCGGATTGTTGCTTCACGATTACATCGACCAGCTTTTGGAAAGTGTGTATGTGGTAGCGGTGATGTTAATCATCGGGGGCGTTATACTGGTGTTGATTGATAAGTGGTTTAAAACAACTGCCGAAAAGGGAAAAGAGGATGTTACCTATAAAAATGCCCTGGTTATTGGGCTTTTTCAGGTGTTGGCCATGATTCCGGGCACCTCACGTTCGGCAGCCACCATTATTGGCGGCATGGTTGAAAAAATGAATAAAAAAGCCGCCGCCGAATTTTCGTTTTTTCTTGCAGTACCTACCATGGTGGCCGCTTCGGGCTATAAATTACTCGAAAACCACGAAGCCATTACTTCCGACAACATAGGCCTGCTCATTTTTGGTAATGTTGTTGCCTTTATTGTTGCCCTTTTGGCCATTAAGTCATTCATTAATTTTTTAACAAACCACGGCTTTAAACTGTTTGGCTACTACCGTATTATTGTGGGTGTAATCATTCTTTTGCTTTACCTGTTTGGTGTTGACTTAACAATTTCCTGATGGCGTTCGATTTTGTACAGGGCGAGGTATTGCTTATTGACAAACCTTTGGAATGGACTTCGTTTGATGTGGTAAACTTTATCCGTTCGTTTTTACGCAAAAAATACAACCTGAAAAAGCTTAAAGTGGGCCACGCAGGAACACTTGACCCTTTGGCCACCGGCCTTTTGATTATTTGCACCGGAAAAATGACCAAACAAATTGATACCTATCAGGGAATGGACAAGGTGTATGTGGGGCAGATGAAGCTGGGAGCCACCACCCCATCGTTTGACAAAGAGACCGAAGAAGACCGGCACTTTAACCTTGAAACAATTTCGGAGGAAACACTTTTAAAAACCGCTCAAAAATTTTTGGGTGAAATCGAGCAGGTTCCACCCATCTATTCCGCCATTAAAATTGATGGCAAAAGGGCTTACGAACATGCACGCAAAAAAGAACATCGTGAAATTAAACCCCGAAAAGTAACGATTCACCAGTTTAACCTGCTTAACATCGACCTCCCGCTTGTGGACTTTTATGTTAAAAGCAGCAAGGGCACTTATATCAGGGCGTTGGCACGCGATTTTGGGGAAGCATTAAACAACGGCGCCTACCTTACTGCTTTACGACGCACCCAAATAGGTGACTTTGCAGTTAACAACGCCTATACTTTGGAGCGCTTTAAAGAGGCTGTAATTAATGAAACGGAAAGCAATGAATGAACAAAATCACACCATCGTAGTTACCAAAAACACCGGAGAAAAAGATGTTTTTGATGCTGAAAAATTAAAAACAGCCCTCCGCCGGTCAGGTGCTACCGAGGAGGAGGTAAATCTTGTTGAACAGGAGGTTTTGAAAAAACTCTATAATAACATTTCAACTAAAAAGATTTACCAGATAGCCTATAGCCTGCTACGCAACAAGTCGAAACGGACAGCAGGCAGATATCGTTTGAAGAATGCCGTTATGAGCCTGGGGCCTTCGGGCTATCCGTTCGAAAAGTTTTTAGGTCGCTTGTTCGAAAGCCGTGGCTACAGGGTACGTGTAAACCAAATAATTAAAGGTAAATGCGTTACCCACGAAACCGATGTGATTGCCAACAACGGAACAGAACAAATAATGGTTGAGTGTAAATTCCACAGCAGCGTAACTCAAAAAAGCGACGTGAAGGTTCCGCTCTACATTCAGTCGCGCTTTCTTGATATTAAAGCTGTTTGGGAACAACAATCTGATTTACAAGGATTAAAATTGTACGGAATGGTGGCTACCAACACCCGGTTTACCGAAGATGCAAAAGATTTTGCCAGATGTGCCGGCCTTAAAGTTATCAGTTGGGATTATCCACAAGGAAACAGCCTGCGCGAGTGGATTGACAGCAGCGGTTTCTACCCTGTAACAGCACTCCAGTCGTTGCGAAAAAAAGATAAGGAGCTGTTGTTGGAAAACAATTTGGTATTGTGCCGCGAACTGGCATCAAACAAACAGGAGCTTCGCCGGCTTAATTTCAGTGAAGGAGCCATCAAAAAAATGATCACCGAAGCTGAACATCTGATTTCCTAACACATACACAATTATGAAAGAATCTCTTTTTGGAAAAACACTCACGGAGCTGCAGGAAATTGTTAACAATTTAGGGCTGCCCAAATTTACCGCCAAACAGTTGGCCGAATGGCTTTATAAAAAGCATGCCGTTTCGTTTGATCAAATGACCAACCTGTCGAAAAAGGCACGAGCCATGCTTGCCGATTTATTTGAAATTGGTTTAACCCCACCGCGTACGGTTCAAACTTCATCGGACGGCACAAAAAAATATCTTTTCAAGTCCGATTCCAAAGGATATATTGAGGCAGCCTACATTCCCGAACCCAAACGCCACACTCTGTGCGTATCATCGCAAGTGGGCTGTAAAATGAACTGCTCCTTTTGTGCCACCGGCAAGCAGGGCTTTCAGGCAAACCTTTCCGCCAAAGAAATCCTTAATCAAATAGCATCCATCCCCGAATCGGAAAGCCTTACTAATCTGGTTTACATGGGCATGGGCGAGCCGCTTGACAACCTGGATGAAGTATTAAAAAGTCTTGAAATACTGACTTCCGACTGGGGTTACGGCTGGAATCCCCGAAAAATTACCGTCTCCACCATCGGCATTATTCCCGCCATGAAACGGTTTTTAAATGAAAGCACCTGCCATTTGGCCGTCAGCCTTCACAATCCTTTTGAGGAGGAGCGGTCGGCCATTATGCCCGTAAATAAAGCCTATCCCGTAAAAAAGATAATTGAAGAACTTAAAAAATATCCCTTCGACAGACATCGCCGGGTTTCGTTTGAGTACATTGTTTTTGGCGGAGAAAATGATACCCGCCGGCATGTAAACGAGCTGGCACGATTGCTTAACGGCATTAACTGCCGCATCAACCTAATCAGGTTTCATACCAATCCCGGTTCCAATTTAAAAGGAACCGACGAAAACAGCCTGATGGCCTTTAAAGAGGCACTTAATGCCAAAGGAATTGTTACCACCATAAGGGCTTCGCGCGGTCAGGATATTGATGCCGCCTGTGGGCTGTTAAGTACCAAAACGCTTTTACAGGAACAATAGCCGTTTTTATGGAAAAGATGGATGACATCCTGAAAAACCTGCCCGAAAAGGCAAAGCAGGCCGAACCTAAAAACAAAGCGCTTGTTAAAAAGCTGAAAAAGAAAAAGCCTAAAAACCTTGATGATACTGTCCATGCGCTTCATCAAGAGGTGTTTAGCCGAATTGACTGCCTTGCCTGCGCCAACTGTTGCAAAACCCTGGGGCCACGCATTACCGATAACGATATTGCCCGGCTGGCAAAACATCTTAAATTAAAACCCGGTAAATTTATTGATGCTTACCTGAAGCTTGACGAAGACAACGACTATGTTTTTAAAGAGATGCCCTGTCCTTTTTTAATGCCCGACAACTACTGTATGGTTTACGAATACCGGCCAAAAGCATGCCGTGAGTACCCTCACACCGACCGGAAACGATTTTATCAGGCACTGGATGTTACCTTGAAAAACACCGCCACCTGCCCCGCTGTTTTTGAAATAATGGAACAGTTAAATCGGAACAATGCGTTTTAAGCAGCATTAAACCGCGACCGGTATCCAACCAAAATAATAAGCAGTAAAAAACCCGTTATTATTTCGGCATAGTTAATATAGTTGTGGATTACAATAAAATAAAACAACGAAAAAAAGAGAGAAAAATAGTAAAAGTACAGCCCTGTTTTCTTTTTATAAAGCAGTAAAAACCCCGATAGCAATACGCTTATATGTACCAAAACCTCAACACTTACCGGAATGAACAGGGCATTCCCACTAAACTTATTGAAGGTTAAGTTTTCAAGAAAATGAGGATTCACAACAGAGTATATCAACGCAAACAAATAGTACCCAAACCCTATAACACCATAAACAATTAGTAATAAAGCCGTTGCTTTTACTAACAACGGCAGTGGTTTTGCCGTTTGTGCTTCCGGGATATTGTCGGGTTGTTCAGTGTCTTTTTTCAATTGGAAAAATATTTTATTTCGAAGTTGATAACCTTACAAAAATAAGTTTTTTCTTCACACTACTAACCAAACACAAGCTCTTCTCCAAAACCTTGTTTGCTTCTTAAATAAACGAAAGGTTTATTTTTGGACGGTTGCTAATTCCGGGTACGCCCCGCTACTCCCCCTTCATCCACTCAAACAGCTGATAATGTTCTCCGTTCATGCCTATCGATTGATAAACTTTGCGGGCATTGCTATTGGTTAAATCAACATAAAGGCGTATTCCCGATACATCATCGTTGTTTATAACAAGCGTTTTTATATGATTATACATTTGGGTGAATATTTTTTTACCACGAAACGCAGGTAATATATACACCGACTGAATCCACCACACCCATCTGTTGCGCCAGTCGCTCCACTCATAGGTTATCATCAACGACCCTATTACTTTATCCTCGTTGACGGCAACATAATATTGTCCCTTTTCAGGATGCTTAAACACAGCCTTAACCCCCTTTATAACAGTAGGTTCATCCAGCTTAAGCGATTCCGTTTCCAAAGCCATGGCAACCTGAAAATCACTAATTATTTTCGCATCTTCCAAAATACCTTTTCTAACAACAATCATCATTATTTATTTTATCTTTGCTAAGCAAAAAAGCAAGGGGTTCTGTTTTAAGGAAAACAAAATTAAACAATTCCGGGGTTAAACAATGAGCGAGCAAATAAAACACGAATGCGGTATTGCCATGGTAAGGCTTTTAAAACCGTTGGAGTATTATCTTGGTAAATACGGCACGGCCATTTACGGACTTCAAAAATTACATCTGCTGATGCAAAAGCAGCACAACCGCGGGCAGGATGGTGCCGGAATGGCCTGTGTAAAATTTGATTTACCGCCGGGAAAACGGTACATCGACAGGGTTCGTTCAAACAGTGTTACCCCCATTAAGGATATTTTTAATTCTGTTTACGACAGGCTTCTACAAATTGGTGAAGATAACCCCAGGCGGCTAAAAGATGTTAACTGGCTAAAAAGCAACGAGGGCTTTACCGGCGAGCTTTTTCTCGGCCATTTGAGGTATGGTACTTATGGAGGAAACTCTATCGAAAACCTGCATCCTTTGGTTCGATCCAACAACTGGAAAACAAAAAATCTGGTGTTGGCCGGTAATTTTAACATGACCAACAACGACGAGCTTTTTGAAACCCTCGTTGAACTGGGGCAATACCCTGTTGAAACTTCGGATACCATTACGGTGCTGGAAAAAATCGGACACTTTTTGGATGAAGAAAATGAACGACTTTATTATAATTTTAGAAAGCAGGGGTTCTCCAAAAAGGAGATAACCGACAAGATTATCGATAATATCGAAATTCATCCTATTCTTAAAGATTCGGCCAAACGGTGGGACGGAGGCTATGTTATTGGCGGATTGCTCGGCCATGGCGATGCTTTTGCCATGCGCGACCCGGCAGGAATAAGGCCTGCTTTTTATTACGCCGACGACGAAATTGTGGTGGTGGCTTCCGAACGGCCTGTTATTCAAACAACACTGAATGTTAAAATTGAAAAGATTCACGAAATTGAACCCGGCCATGCCCTTGTAATCAAAAAAAACGGTGAAATTATCAACGAGCGCTTTATCGACCCGCTTCCATTAAAAGCCTGTTCGTTTGAAAGAATTTATTTTTCCAGAGGAACCGACAAGGATATCTATCGCGAACGGAAAGCCCTCGGTGAGTTACTCACTCCGGCCGTGCTTGAAGAGATAAACTACGACCTGAAAAATACGGTCTTCTCTTTTATTCCCAACACCGCTTCCGTGGCCTTTCAGGGAATGATTGACCGCATTAACAAACACACCGGACGACAAATAGCCGAAAACATATTAAACAGAGATGAACCCGTTGGCCGTGAGGAGCTGGATGAAATTTTAAAATACCGCCCACGCGTGGATACCATTGCAGTTAAGGATGTTAAATTGCGCACCTTTATCACGCAGGATAACCAGCGCGACGACCTTGTTGGCTATGTATATGATGTTACCTACGGCGTTGTGAAAGAACATCAGGATACACTCGTGGTGCTTGATGATTCCATTGTGCGCGGCACAACCCTGCGGCAAAGTATTATTAAAATTCTTGACAGGCTGGGGCCGAAAAAAATTATTATCGCCTCCTCGGCACCGCAAATCCGCTATCCCGATTGCTATGGCATTGATATGGCACGCCTCGGCGATTTTGTAGCCTTTAAAGCAGCTATTTTGTTGCTAAAGGAAAACCAGATGGAGGAGGTAATTAACCGGGTTTATAAAAAATGTAAAGCACAGCAGCATCTTCCCAAAGAGGAGATTATAAACTACGTGAAAGAAATTTACAAACCTTTTACAGCAAAGCAGATATCGGCAAAAATTGCTCAAATCGTAACCGCCCCGAATATTAATGCCGAAGTACAGGTTATTTATCAAAGTATCGAAAATCTGCACAAGGCCATTCCAAACCACTCGGGCGACTGGTATTTTACCGGCGATTACCCCACTCCCGGTGGAAACAAAGTGGTTAATCAGTCGTTTATCAATTACATTGAAGGCCGCAACGAACGTGCTTATTAGTTGATACTGTTTCGGTATTTTAAATAACTGAAGTTTCGCAAGTCTTCTTACATATTTTAAATCAAAACAAATAGTTTTATTCTTGTCAGCCAATCAACAAAATAGCACCTTAAAAAACCTGATAAAAACATTGCCGGGTAAGCCGGGAGTGTATCGTTATCTTGATAAGGAGGGCAAGGTAATTTATGTTGGCAAAGCCAAAAATCTGAAAAAAAGAGTTTCAAGCTATTTTACAAAAACCCATCAAAGCGGAAAACTCAGGTTGCTGGTTCGTAAAATCAGCGATATTAAATTTATTGTAACCGACAGCGAATCGGATGCACTGCTTTTGGAAAACAACCTCATTAAAAAGTATCAGCCCCGCTACAATATTTTACTGAAAGACGACAAAAGTTTTCCGTGGATATGCATTAAAAACGAACCCTTTCCCCGTGTGTTTCCTACCCGCAATCCGCAAAAAGACGGCTCGGAGTATTACGGCCCTTACACTTCGGTAAAAATGATGCGTACCCTGTTGGATATCATCAGGCAGTTGTACCCGTTACGAACCTGTAAGCTTAATCTGTCGGAAAAAAATATAAAAAAAGGCCGGTACAAAGTGTGCCTTGAGTATCACATAGGAAACTGCCTTGCACCGTGTACAGGCAAACAAACCGAAACCGACTACAACACCTCAATCAATCATGTGCGCTCAATTATTAAAGGCAACATTGTTGAAATAATAAAAGAGCTGAAAACACGAATGCACGAGTATGCCGATGCCATGAAATTTGAGCAGGCACAGTTGATGAAAGAAAAAATCGAAATTCTTGAAAACTATAAAAGCAAGTCAACCATTGTAAATCCTAAAATTAACAATGTGGATGTAATTTCGATTATTGATGAGCCTGAACTGTCGTGGGTAAACTGGCTGAGGGTGCTCAACGGTGCTGTTGTTCAGGCTCATACGGTGGAGGTAAAAAAGAAACTTAACGAATCGAAAGAGGAGGTGCTTGCCCTTACGCTGGCCGAATTCAGGCAACGTTTCGAAAGCAATGCTAACGAAATAATTGTCCCTTTTCATCCCGGAGTTGCCTTGCAGGATGTAAAATTTATTATTCCCCAAAGGGGCGACAAAAAGCAGCTGCTCGATTTAAGCCTCCGTAACGCCATGTTTTACAGGATGGAGCGCAACAAACAGCGCGAACTGGTTGACCCTGAACGCCATTCGCGACGTATTATGGAAACAATGAAAAAAGACCTTCGGATGGACGAGCCGCCCGAAGTGATTGAGTGTTTCGACAACTCCAACTTTCAGGGCGATTATCCCGTGGCCTCCATGGTTCAGTTTGTCAAAGGCAAACCCAACAAAAAAGAGTACCGCCATTTTAACATTAAAACGGTGGAAGGTGCCAACGATTTTGCCTCCATGGAGGAGATCATCGAACGCCGCTATGGCAGGTTGCTGCGCGAAAACAAACCGTTGCCTCAGCTTATTGTGGTAGATGGCGGCAAAGGCCAGCTGTCGTCGGCAGTTAAAAGCTTAAAAAAGCTGGGGTTAACAGGAAAAGTTACCATTTTGGGTATTGCCAAAAAACTGGAAGAGTTGTACTATCCCAACGATCCGGTGCCGCTTTACCTCGACAAAAC
>WGDP01000295.1 GCA_015493215.1 Bacteroidales bacterium
ACTCAAAAGGACAAAGCTTTGCTTGAAAAGTTGGCCATTGAAGGCATGCACTACCGCTATGGCGACAACAACGAGGTTGCAAAAAAACGGCTGTTTAAAGAATTAAAAGTAATTTACAAGCTTGGATTTGCGGCCTATTTTCTTGTAACCCACGACATTATAAGTTACTCCGTGTCAAAAGGTTTTTACCATGTGGGGCGGGGCAGTGGCGCCAACAGTATTGTGGCCTATTGTCTTAAAATTACCGATGTTGACCCCATTGAGTTAAACCTCTATTTTGAACGATTTTTAAACCCTAAGCGCACTTCGCCACCCGATTTTGATATTGACTACTCATGGAAAGACCGGGAAGCGGTTCAGCAATATATTTTTAAACGATTTGGAAAGGAACACACCGCTCTGTTGGGAACCATGGTTACCTTTAAAGGTAAATCAATTTATCGCGAGTTGGGCAAGGTTCACGGGTTACCCAAAGAGGAAATTGACCGTCTTACAGCCAATCCGGGAGTGGAAGTAAATCGAAACAGCATCAACAGGCATATCCATGAAATTGCTCAAATGATGACGGGCTTCCCCAATCAACGCAGCATCCATGCAGGCGGCATCTTAATATCGGAAAAGCCCATTACCTGTTATACCGCTCTCGATATGCCGCCAAAGGGTTTCCCAACCACCCAGTGGGATATGTATGTGGCTGAGGACTTGGGGTTTGAAAAACTTGACATCCTTAGCCAACGTGGCATAGGCCATATTAAAGAGGCTGCCGAACTGATTTTGAAAAACAGAGGAATACGCCTTGATGTACATCAGGTGGAAAAGTTTAAAACCGATGAAAAAGTGCGACAACAGCTGCGCAATGCCGAAACCAACGGTTGCTTTTATATTGAAAGCCCTGCCATGCGGGGTCTGCTTAAAAAGCTTCAATGCAGCGATTACCTTACCCTTGTGGCGGCCAGCTCCATCATCAGGCCCGGGGTGGCCCGCTCGGGAATGATGCGCGAATACATCCACAGGTTTCATCATCCAAACGATTTTAAATACATCCATCCGGTGATGAAGGAGCAACTTGCCGAAACTTACGGCGTAATGGTTTATCAGGAAGATGTGCTAAAGGTTTGTCATCACTTTGCAGGGCTTGATTTGGCAGATGCCGATGTGTTACGAAGGGCCATGAGCGGTAAATTCCGCTCAAGAACCGAGTTTCAAAAAATTGTGGATAAATTCTTTTCAAATTGCAAAAGGCGCGGCTATCCCGATGAAATAACCAAAGAGGTGTGGCGACAAATCGAGAGCTTTGCCGGCTACTCCTTTTCAAAAGCCCATTCGGCCTCTTATGCAGTGGAGAGTTTTCAAAGCCTTTATCTGAAAGCTTATTTTCCGCTGGAGTTTCAGGTGGCGGTGATTAATAATTTTGGCGGCTTTTATCATACATGGGTCTATTTTAACGAGCTAGTACGGCAGGGCGGCACCTTGCACCTTCCCTGTGTTAACCATAGCGATTACCTTACAAACATTACAGGTTCAGATGTTTATATGGGCTTTGTTCACGTTCAAAAGCTGGAACAAAAACTTGCAAACCGCATTGTTGACGAACGTAAAAGAAACGGATATTTCAGGTCGATGGAAGATTTTATTTACAGAACTCAGCCCGGGCGTGAGCAGATGGTTATACTGATACGCTCGGGAGCCTTGCGTTTTACCGGGAAAGAGAAAGCGAAGTTGCTTTGGGAAGCACATGCAACGACGTCAAAAAAGCCTGATAATCAAGGCAGGGGACAACTTTTTGCCGCCCCATCAAAAAAATATCAACTGCCCGAATTTGAACAACTACCCCTCGAAGATGCTTACGATGAAATTGAATTGCTTGGATTCCCTGTTACAGTGAACGCCTTCGATATGTTGCAAACCGCTTTCCGTGGCGAAATTATGGCAGCGCAAATGGATAACCATATTGGCAAACAAATACGCATGCTGGGCAGACTGGTTACCATAAAATATGTAAAGACCGTTAAAGGCGAGATGATGCATTTTGCCACCTTTCTGGATTACAAAGGAGAATTTTTCGATACCGTTCACTTCCCCGATTCGTTAAAAAAATACGGATTTAAGGGGTACGGCATCTATTTGATGCTAGGCAGGGTGATTGAGGAATTTGGCTATACAACCCTTCAGGTTGAAAAGCTTGCCCGCATGCCTCTAAAACCCGACCCGAGAGAGGGTGAATGACTCCAATAGTAATTAACGTTTTTTCCTTTTCCTTTTCTTAGAGGCTTTTTTTTCCTTTTTTGCGCCCCGGTTGCTATTATTATTGCCACCTCCTATTAACGTGCTTTTTATGCCGCTGAAAACAGTCTTCCACAAAAAGTTGCCAAAGCCCTTTTCCATATCCCGTGTAAACGACATGGCCGCTGTCTTTGGCGGTTTGTTGCCTGCCGGATTGTTCTTACGGATGACAGTGGTGGCACCCCAACTTAACAATTTGCTGGATTTTTGCTTTCCTTTTTTTATAACATCCAGTTTAACATTGCTGTAAAGCATGGTGAGCGTGCCTTTGCTATATCGCGGATTGGCGCCTCCTTTAAAGGATAATTTATTTAAAGTACCGTCTCTAAAGTTTATGCCCGCAGCAGGATAGGATGCTTTGTTGAATATGCTAAACGGAACTTTACCGTATATTGTGCCACTAAAAAACATGGTGTCGTTGCGTGCTGCCATGGGAAAAACAAGATTCATATCGAAAGGAGCTTTGCCCATTAACCTTCCTTTTAACACTGCTTTCATTTTACTTTGCGAATACTTGCGGTGTTTGGCATTGGAAACGTTAGTAATTTCGGCACTGAGTTTTTTAAAGTTAACATAAAGCGGTTTCTCGTTTCGTCCCGTTAACTCCTCATAGGCAAACTCCGAGTTTTTAACTTTTACCGTGTCAATAGTAAGCACCATATTCATCCGCTTTAGTGCCTGATGCGGTAGCAACGGCCTTTTAAAATGTGGAAACGGAATTAACTTGTCGCGATAAATACCAATTTTTGCTTTATTTACCGTAACATTGTTAACGAGCAGGTTTTGGTTGTTTATCAGTGATTTAATATCAGGTAAATAAAACTCAATAGTACCAACTTTTATATCGTATCGCTCTTGCTGATATTTTAAATGCTTGCTGAAATCCTTTTTAGAATAAAGCGGTTTATACTTAAAATTGGTGATTACAACCTTTTTATTTTTGAGGCTTGCAGCAACTACCCCCAAATCAATCTCATACAGCTTGTCAGGCGTATAGAAAAGATTCTTTTCAAGGGTAAGAACAGCCTCATCGCAATCGGGTTTAAATTTTGAAGAATCTCCATTTAAAGGTAAAAGCCTGAAATCACTAATATCAAGCTCAATGTTTTGCGAACCGGCAATAACATCTCCGGTGGTCTGGTCGATAAGTTCTACCTTACTCTTATCCAATATAAAAGAGTGTATCCAAAGCGAATTGATACCATTAACCGTAATTGTTTCAGGAATAAGAAATTTCTTTTTGGCTTTTTTATCGGGTTTTGTTTTCGTTCCCGTAATCTTCCTCAAGGTAACATTTAACTT
The DNA here is from genome assembly GCA_015493215.1 of Bacteroidales bacterium. Lineage (GTDB taxonomy): Bacteria > Bacteroidota > Bacteroidia > Bacteroidales > F082 > B16-G9. The sequence continues at coordinate 3,586 of WGDP01000295.1, forward strand.
TCTAATACGGATTTTACCAATGTTAATATTTTTACCCTGTATAATATTTGAATAGTCAACACCCGAAACAACAAGTTTACCTATTGTTACGTCAGGTACCAAAAAACTAAAGCCTGTCGATGTAAGGCTGTCGATGTACGACTGCTTTGGCGAAAGGGTAACATTAACAAGGCGTGCCGATTTTCCGGCGATGTTAAAACCAACCCTCCCATAACTAATGGTATAATTTTTAACCGGATGGGTTGCAAGATAGTTGTCAACTTTTTTACTGATAATACCGGCCACAATGGCGTTGAAAGTTAAAACCACCCCAACAACAATTGCCAAAACAATTCCTGAGATTATTAAAAGTCTTTTTTTAGATTTTGACATAAGGTTTTATTTTTAAATGAACTTGTTTAAACTTAATACATCATATCTTAATACCATATAAATCAAATGAGCAAATTCTAATCTATTTGGTATAACGTCCCGCACAACTGTCGGGATGGTTCTTTTTTCACGCCAATGGCATGAAGAAGAACGGCTTTACAATTCATTATTGGAACAATAATATACATTAATATTTACACATAATTTATACTTAATGTGTGTCTTATCAGAACCAAAATATTCGGAACTTTAAGCAATCTTATTGTAAAGCACCGAATCATCAGTTTGTAATCATTATTTTTTTCACCGAAACAGCACCTTTACTATTTTTAAATCTTAACATATAAACTCCCTCCCGTAAGTTTATCGTACAATGGTTAACGCCCTTTGAAAGCCATGCGGTTTTTAACATGATGCCCTGCACATCAAAAACATCCATCACAATGTTGCCCGATTTATCAGGAACGTTAACAATCAGGTATTCATCCGAATGGCTGACCGAAATGTTATCGAAAGGACTTATTTCGTCAATTCCTTCGGGGTTTGATGAATTGTAAAAAACAAGGTTTTTCCAATATCCCTTAAACGTATTTCCCGAACCTCCGTGATTGTTTACGAAACGGGAGTCGTCGCCCGAACTGAACTCTAATATTGTGTAATCTGAAACCAGACTGTCATTTAAAAAGAGGCTGCATTTATCGTCTTCTTTTTTAAAGCTGATTCTCAACTTGTTCCACTGGTTTAAAGGAATGCTTTTGTCGGTTATTTCGTATAAGCTGAAATCGTTAGCCATAAATGCGAGTTTGTCGCCATCAACATAAGCACCAATCCAACGCCATAAGTATCCGCCAATAATAATGGGTTCACGATTTTCGGGATAGGTTTCAATTTTAAAATCGAGATACACCGTAAAATTATCATAATCAAAAGTAGTAAACGGCGGGGTTATTATCTCCGAACCGGTGGTGTCGTTTCCCGCATAAATGCCGTTGGAATAGGCGCCGCCATTTTGAAAGGTTACGTTATTTAAATAGAGTGAATCGTTTTGTCCCGAAATATCCACACCGTTTTCGGTTAACGGATAATTTGCCATTAGCGAGCTTTGGGCGTTGATGGAAAAAGTTGTTGCTAAAACAAAACTAAAAATAAATAAAGCTTTTTTCATAGGTTAAACATTTTTGTTAAGAAATTAATCGATTTTCTGCATTGTTGAATAATTAAATTTCGGATAAAGATATTAAATTATTGTGAAATGATAAACTCGAACAAAAACTTGTCGGGTCGGAAATCCAAAACCTGTCGGGTCGAAGGATGCTATTGCGGGAGGAGACCCGGCAGGTTGAAAGCGTGTGGGAACCTCACTCCGGCCACCCTTTGATATATTTTTCTCCTGTCGTTGAAAAACACTCAGGATGACCGGATTCCGATAATTTTCCTGTAAAAACAACCTGACAAGTTAGGGGTGATTTTAAATA
>WGDP01000296.1 GCA_015493215.1 Bacteroidales bacterium
ATAAACTGAACAGAGCTGAACGAATAGGCATTTTCAACATTTACCTTTTCCCAACTATCACCACCATCGTTGGTAATTAGCACAGTGGCAAAACCCTGGCTTTCATGGCCAACCAGCCATCCGTGTTCGTCGGTTATAAAGTAGGCGCCATAAATTCGGTCTTCAATGGTAATGCCCGAAGCGTTAAGGGTTTTGGTTTCCCAGCTGTTGCCACCATCGTTGCTTATCATAATATATTGTCTCAGCGGATTGTTGTTGGTTACTATGTTATAAACAATACCCTTCAGGTTTTGAAAATAGATGGAGGGGGTTGATTCGTTATAGGGTATCGGAACACTGGCAACTCGTTTATGGGTGACTGCATCAGCATTTTCGATGCTAAAGGTTTCGGAAATATAATCCTTAAAAATTGTTTCGAGGTATCCGCTCGGGCTTACCGCGATGTCGTAAACTTCCCCGTCATTAAACGTGATTATCCAATTGCCTTCATCATCATAAAAACCGTAATCTTTGGACCAGTCACCGGCCTGATAGACATAATTTCCGGAGGTATTTACAATGATATCATTACCTGTGTGAGCTATTTTACGAATGGCATAGGTAAAATCGTCGGGGGCTGTGTTTTGCCAGGTTTGGCCGCCATCGGTGGTTTTAAGCAGATAGCCCCACAACCCGTAGCGGCTGCCACCGGCAATCCACCCGTTGTTTTCATCAGCAAAAAACACATCGTGGTTGATGGTTTCGCCGGATTGTCCCAGGCTGCTCAAATCGATGGTTTCCCAGGTGGCATTTAACAAGCTGATGGTAACGGTATCGGATGCAATTATCTGATTGTCTTTTACGTCGTTAACCACAAGGGTGTGTTCGCCATAGGTTGATGTTGAGGTGTTCCAGTCGTACTGATAAGGCTCCTGTGTGTCGCTGCCAAGCAGGGTGCCATCCAGCAAAAAATCTACCTGCGACGGGGTGTCTCCAGTGGTGCGTGCTTTCAGGGTTATGGTGCTGCCAAGGCTGTACCAGTGGCCATCGTCGGGATGTTCAAAAAAGATGTCGGTACCCATGGGCTCATTATCAAGATGCATCAGATTTTGAGTAAACAGGCATTTTTCGATTGAGTAGCGCTGTTCAAAGTTCAGAATGTCAATTTCAACACCTACTTCAGCGTTTGCCCCCACATTAAAATCCATATCCCAGTTGTTGGTGCCGTTGTGCAGGCTGGCATCAAGTTGAAGGCAGCCGGTAACGTTGGTAAAGGGGCCCACAACACCGTAAATTAACAAGCTTGCTTCGGGACCCACATGCGCTTCGGCATTGGTGGATATTTGAAGACTTGGCGGGTAATAATCGTACGAATAGGGAGCTTCGGCAATGGGTTCCCATCCGTCGTTGGGCGGTAGCGGAGGTTGCGTGGTTGAAGGTTTGTAGCGTATGCCAAGCCTGCCATCAAACTCTTCGGAAGCGCCCGTTGAAAACTCGGCACTAACAGTTCCGTTGGCGTGTAAAATTAAATCGACTTTGGGTACAAAAACCACCGGAATGGGACCAACGGCAAACACCCAGGGCTGAAAATAAAAGGTGGCAAGTTTTACAACACCGGTTGATAGCGTTGCACCTGCCTGCGAATTGAGGTTGAGCGATGCACTTTGGTTAAGCTCAATGCCCGTCTCAAATTTGTCAACTTCTATCCATGGGTTGGGGTTGAATGTTACATGCCAGTCGAAATGAAAAAACACATCCATACTTAACGAAGTGTTTCCATTAAAGTTAACGGTGTTGGCACCATCACCCAAATCCATGTCGTAGTCGAAATCGAAAACAGTAAAATCGGTGTTTTTGTTCTGACGTAAGGTTACGCCTTTGGCTAGTTCCATTCTGCTTATGCGGTTACGGGTAAGCTTTCCCGAATTAAAATCAATGCTTCCCTGTTGTAAAACGTCAAACAGTTTTGCCTGTTCGGTGGTAACGGTTTTGTTGCCTCTGCTGCCCTCAATGGAGGTAACTTTACGCAAGTATCCGTAGGCAGCTTTGTCGGAGCAGCTGTCAACCAATACATCACCTACCTTCAAATTTTTCAGCAAATCGGTTTCGCCATTAAAGGTAAAAGTAAAATTGGTGGTATCGATGCTGCTGATGGCATTTCGCGTGGCGGCATCCATTACTTTGGCATTGTCGGTTACAATGGGGTCGTGGCTGATTGTCGGCTCCGGGTCGGGCGTGTCAGGAGTCTTTTTTTTGCAGCCTGTGGGGATGAGCATTATCCCGATAATAAAAAGTAACAAAAACTTTTTCATCTGATTTTAATTTTGCAGAATATTAACTATTTACTTGCTGTATTACCATAATTTCCATACACTTTGGGCCATCCTTTTTCGGCAAGGCCGCTGCCTTCTCCTTTAAAGGCGGTAATGCCGGCTTTGGAAATAACAATGATGTCGCCGTTACGATTAACTGTAACATTGTGCGATTGATCGTTACACAGGTTGCATCCGTAATACTGGCTCCAAAGACTGTCGCCCTGTGCTGAAACTGCCGTCAACAAGGTGGAAAGATCCACATAATAGAGGTTTCCTTTGTCGTCAATGGCCGGTGACTTTGAAAAGAGGCTTTCGTAATCCCAATCCGTTTTGGTTGATGATGTCCAAACAATTCCGTTTTTATCAACTTTTTCACATTTGTCGTAGGCCACATAACAATTCCCGTTGCCGTCAACCGAAACATTGGAGATAAGTTTTGAAAGGCCGGTAGCCGTACTCCAATTGTCGGCTCCCGTTGCGCTTACCGAAAAAACATATTCCGTACCACTGCTTTCCATGCCGAAAATCAGGTTGCCGCTGTCATCAATGGCAAAATCCTTTATTCTGGGCGATCCGCCACCAACCGAGAAGTCTGCCGGTGCTAACCATGTCCAGCTTTTCGATACCTGATTGCCTTCATCAACATAATTGATGATACCAAATTCGGAGTTACCCACCTCGGCAAGAACGCCCACATAAATGTTGTTTCCGTTTACCGAAATGGCGTTGGCATACGAAACGGTATCCGTTTCGGAAAAGGTTATTTTAGTTTCCCAAACAAGTGACCCGTCAGTATTATATGCTGCAAGATGGTTGCTTCCGAGAACTCCTTCGTCAACAAATCTTGTAACATATATTTTGTTGTTATTGATGGCAAAAATAGTTTGCGCTCCCGAAACATCGGTGGCCCAAACTTTTTCGCCGGTAGCAGCATCGCGGCATATGAGTGCCTGATTGTTAATGTAATAAACTCTGTTGTTAACATAGGCTATTCTCGACATAGGGTAACTGTTTTCCGATTTTACCCACTGCTCGTCAC
>WGDP01000297.1 GCA_015493215.1 Bacteroidales bacterium
ATCCCATGATGTTTAAATTTTAATTAATACTAGTTATATAACTAGATACAAAAGTAAATAAAAAAATCAAAACAATAACATTTGTCCTGATTTTTTTATCTAGTTAAATCCAAACTCAAGCGTTCAGGTTTGTAACCTGAACGAACATAAAGTGTTACCGTATTAACGTCTTTCAGGTTTTTCAGGTTGCAAACCTGAAAGAGCGGTAGAGAGCGGTTGTAAACCTGAAAGCGGTAGAGCAAGTGGCAGGGCGACGGAAAAGAGCAGCGGCGCTACGGAGTTGCAAACCTGAAAGAGCAATAGAGCAAGTGGTTGCAAACCTGAAAGAGCGATTTTTCAGGGAGCAAAAGAGGCGCGTCGTGACAGAGAGCGATCGACAAAAAGAAGAGTGGCAGAGAATATAGAAAAAGAAAACTTACATATCCAACTCCAGATTAAGTTGCTCTTTAAGCTGTTTTATACCGGGATATTTTTTTGCCATGGCTTCAAATTTTTCGCGGTCGGTTAAAACAACCTTACGCTCTTTTTTGCCTGGCAAAACAGGTTCGATGGTAATTTGATTGTTGTTGAGTTCCCGTTTTAAAAACTCCAGCAGGGCAGCCATGTTTAAAACATCTTTGGCAATAATCATGTTATCGACCTTCATCTTTATCTTAAACTGCTCTGTTAACTGGGGTTTGTATTTTTCGATGGCCGAGCCGAATGTTGGCGATTTTGCCTTGTACTCTTTAGCAAACCGCATCCAAACCTCTTCAAGCTGTTCCTGGTCAAAAGGTGTGGTGACAATGGCTTCCTGCCGTTCCTCCTCATCCTTTTTGTTTTTTAATGCATCCAGTGTTGACTTTATGGAGACATTGGAAATATTTCGTTCGCCATTGCCGTTTTTAGAACCCTTGTTTGATGAGGTTTCTTGTATCTTGATTGTAGTTTTAGAGGTGATTTCAGGATTGGTTTTTGGCTCCTCTTTTTTTACAGCAGGCGTTTGATACGCCGGCTTAGGTTCCGATACAGCTGTTTTTTGCTGCGGGTTGATGGTTTTGGAGGTTTCAGCAACAGGGGTTGGTTTTTGCTCCGCAGGTTTGGCTTGAACCGGCTGCGATACTTGCTGCTGAGACGTCCATTGCATGGATGAAAGCTGTATCAGGGTAATTTCCACATGCAGCTTTTTATGGTTGCTGGTTTTGTAACTCAGGTCGCATTTGTTGGTTAAGTCAAGTGCTTTTAAAATAAATCCCGGGTTGCAGCGTTCCGATTGGTTTTTGTATTTTTCCTTTAGAGCAGGGCCAACTTCCAGCAGCTTAAGGGTGGCCACATCTTTTACCACCAACAGATGTCTGAAATGTTCGCTTAATCCGGTTATAAAATGCTGGCCGTCGAAACCGTTTTCCAGAATTTCGTGAAAGGTAAGCAGCAAATTGGAGGTATCGCCGTTTAAAATATAATCAACAATTTTAAAATAATACTCATAATCCAGGATGTTCAGGTTTTCGATAACATCTTTATACGAGATGGTATTGCCGCTGAAACTAACTATCTGATCGAAGGTTGAAAGTGCATCGCGTAGTGCTCCGTCAGCCTTTTGGGCGATAACATGTAGTGCTTCCTTGTCAACGTTAATATTTTCGCTTTCGGCAACCCAGGCAAGATGTGCGGCAATATCATCAACGCTGATTCGCTTAAAATCAAAAATCTGACAACGTGAAAGAATGGTGGGCAGAATTTTATGTTTTTCGGTAGTGGCCAAAATAAATTTGGCATACTCAGGAGGCTCTTCCAACGTCTTCAGAAATGCATTAAACGCAGCCTGCGAAAGCATGTGAACCTCATCAATAATATAGACTTTATATTTTCCGGCCTGCGGTGGGATGCGAACCTGATCCACAAGGTTACGAATATCATCTACCGAGTTGTTGGAAGCGGCATCCAGCTCGTGGATGTTAAAAGAGGCGTTGTTGTTAAAAGCCGTGCACGATTCGCACTCGTTGCAAGGTTCCATCTCCGAAGTGGGGTTCAGGCAGTTAATGGTTTTGGCCAAAATACGGGCACAGGTTGTTTTACCCACACCACGCGGTCCGGTAAACAAAAATGCCTGTGCAAGGTGGTTGTTTTTAATGGCGTTTTGTAGTGTTGAGGTAATCGACTCCTGTCCCACAACCTGTTTAAAAGTTGATGGTCTGTACTTTCGCGCTGATACAATAAAGTTATCCATAAATCATTCCCTGTTTAAGCTCCAAAAATAGTGAAATTAGCCTTAATCCAAACATAGAAAACTGTTCGTTGTAAATAATTTTTCAGCTTCTGAGCCAACCTTCTGAAACTTCGGCTCATTTTACTACTTTTGGCCTATGGAAAACCTGCTTATTTACGTTTCAAAAAAAACCGCCCGTGTGCGATATACCTTTAAGTTGGTGTTTGCCGATATTTTGTTGATGGATTACACACTAACTTCCGATTTGGATGCCTTCCTTTCGTCCGACAGCCCCAAAATGCAATACTCGGCCAAGCCCTATTCCGATGACCTCTTTTTCCAGTCAAACGGATTTTTGTTTGAAAAGGGTGTCGATTCGGTGGAGTTAAACCCCTTTGAACATGAAGGTATCAACGTATTTTTTCCTGTAAAAGAGAACATGTCAGCACTTCCTTTCGATGTGTTTTCGGCTGTTTTTTATCTCGTTTCGCGATACGAAGAGTATCTGCCCTTTGTAAAAGATCAACATGGCAGGTTTACCGCGCATAAAAGTATTTCGCACGAACTTGGGTTTCTTCAAAAGCCGGTGGTAAACATTTGGGCTTTAAAAATAAAAGAAATTTTGTTGGCGAAATATCCGCAAATTAAGTATGCCGTACGTAACTTTAAATTTTTACCAACCTACGATGTTGATTCTGCCTGGGCTTACGCACAAAAAGGATTGGTAAGGACAGCAGGCAGCTATCTGCTTGCCCTTAAACGAATGGATTGGTACGACATTAAAGTACGAACACAAGTGCTGCTGCGAATGCGAAAAGACCCCTTCGACACCTTCGATCTGCAACTGCAATATCAAAAAAAATACGGACTAAAACCCGTTTATTTCTTTTTGTATGCCCATTACTCAAAGTACGATAAAAACATAAACACACGCAATAAGAAATTTAAAATGCTCATTAAAAAGATGGTTGACTACTCAAAAATAGGTATTCATCCATCCTACTATTCGCTGGAAAAACCCGAGCTGGTTGCTGCCGAACTTGAAGGGCTTGAAAAGGTTGTTAACAAAGAGGTGAACCGAAGCAGGCAACATTTTTTGCGGTTGGTGCTGCCCGATACTTACCGCACACTAATCAGTAACGATATTACCGATGATTACACCATGGGGTACGCTGCCCTTCCGGGATTCAGAGCCGGTATTTGCACGGCACATCAGTTTTACGACCTTGATTTGGAAACCGAAACGCCTTTAAAAGTTCATCCTTTTGCCGTAATGGACGGCACCCTGCGTGATTATATGAAGCTTACTCCGGCAGATGCTTTACTGATAATTAAAAAATTAATTGATGAGGTTAAAGCAGTAAACGGCACCTTTATTTCGCTGTGGCACAACGAATCGCTGAGCAACGAGCAACGCTGGAAAGGATGGCGGTATGTTTACGAAGAGTTACTTGAAATGGCTGCCGGTCAATAAAACATTCTATGATACGGTACTTAAAACACGAGGAAATTGATAAAAAAAAGTGGGACGAAACCATTCAGCACGCTTTTAACGGCAACATCTATGCCTGCTCATGGTACCTCGATATTATTCATCCCTACTGGGATGCTCTGGTGGAAGACGACTACCGGCAGGTAATGCCGCTTACCACAGATGAAAAATGGCGCATCAGGTACATGCTCCACCCTTTTTTTTCGCAGCAACTCGGCGTTTTTTCAAAAACACTGTTATATCCCGATAAGGTTTCGGAGTTTATCAAATCCATCCCGAAGGATATCAAATACATCGAAATAAACTTTAACAGTTTCAATAAGGTAGCCGAAGGCCAGGGAAAAATCATTCCACATAAAAACCATCTGCTTGATTTAATAAACGTTTACGAAAGAACCCGTAAGCACTACAGTACCAACTTAAAACGAAACCTTAAAAAGGCTGCCAAACATAACCTTGTCCTGCATAAAACAGTAAAGCCCGAAGAGGTGGTTGCCCTTTTTCGCCAAAACAGGGGCAAGTCGGTAAACCAATGGCACAACCATCACTATTTGCGCCTGCAACACTTGTTGTACATGGCCATTCATAAAGGAAAAGGGGTTGCTTACGGTGTCTACTCCCATAACAACACATTGCTGGCAGGTGCTTTTTTTCTTAAAAGCCACAACCGGCTTACCTTTTTGTTTTCGGGGCAGAGTGAAGAAGGAAAAAAAGCTGCCGCGTTGGCATTTATTATCGACTCGGTCATCAAACAGTTTAGCCCCGGTAACTATACCCTCGATTTTGAAGGCTCCGACAATGAGGGGCTGGCGCGGTTTTATAAGAGTTTTGGCGCCAAAGAAACCTTTTATTACGGATTACAAATCAATCGGTTGCCGTTTCCTTATTCGGTACTTTTCAAGGTTAAAAGGCTGTTTGGTTAATATTATAATGCTCATATTTACGCTTTCCGCCCAATTTTTTATATCGCGTGTTGGTGTACGTTTTTTCTTGAGTTTCTTATCTTTCTAAATATTTCAATCTTTTTTAACCTTTCGTGCTCAATGTCATAATCATTTTGTAATCCAAGCCAAAACTTAGCAGAATTCCCAAAATATGAGCTTAAGCGTAAAGCTGTATCTGCTGTTATTCTTCTATTGCCTTTTATTATTTGTGATATTCTTGTTTGAGGGATACCGATATCTTTTGAAAGTCTATAAGCTGATATTTGTAAAGGTTTTAAAAATTCTTCCATTAATATTTCTCCTGGATGTATGTTGTCTAATCGTTCCATTTTTTAAATTATTTATGATAGTCCATTATTTTTACTTGATGTGAATTATTGTTTTTCCAAATAAAAACAATTCGCCATTGATCATTTATTCTTATACTATGATATTCTTTTAGCTTTCCTGTTAACTTCTCAAGTCTATTTGAAGGTGGAATTTTTAAATCAATTAAGTTCTGTGAGTTGTTTAACATCCTCAACTTTCTCCTCCCTGTTTTTTGAATCTCAATTGGAATCTTTTTAACTCGTTCTCCATTCCAGATTTTCTCGGTTTCTTTAGTGCCAAATGAAATTATCATAATATCGTAATTCATTACTAACGGCAAAGGTAAGTATTTATTTTGGATTAGTAATGATTTTCTGTTTTTTTCTTTTCCAAAATTGAGACTAATATCAAATTAATATATTGATATTTCGTTATTTACATTTTTTAAATTTAGTCTTTTTTCTCAGATTTTTCTGTTCTCTTTTTGTCGTTAGTATCAGAAATTAATCGGTTTCCTTGATGTGGGGAATGGATACCAACTATATATTGGTTAAAACATCAAACCATGAATTGGCCCTAAAGTATAAA
>WGDP01000298.1 GCA_015493215.1 Bacteroidales bacterium
CAGCTGACAATTCCCATTGCCATTAAGGAATCGTGGCGTGGAGGGATAAAAATCAACCTCTTTTCGATAAAAAACAATCGCCGATATGCCCTTGATAAAAATATAAATGTACCCTTTTCCAATAAAAAGCTAAATATCCAACTGCAAACGCGCCGCAACCATCTTACACCGGGAAACAAAGAAACCTGGCGTATTAAAATCAGCGGATACAAAGGGGATAAGGTGGCGGCTGAATTGTTGGCTGCCATGTACGACGAATCATTGGATCAGATAAAAAGTCACCGGTGGAATTTCGATTTATTTCATCAGTATCATTACGGAAACAGCTGGAGTGCGCGGCAATTTCCGGTTGCGGGCTATACCCGGATTGCATCTCCCAAACGCGACTTTTTGAAAGAGTTTGTTATTCAGCCGCCTGAGGTTAATTGGTTTGGTGCGCAGTTTAATAACGATGACAATATTTTGTATAGCATTGCGGGGCAGGTGAGGGGAGTTAGTGCTGTTAGAATGGTTAAAACCGGGGTGGTTGACGATGAGATGGATATGGAGCAAGAAGAAGCGCAAACTTCATCCAATCAGGAGATTAATCCAACCCCTGCCCCTATTCCAAAAGCCACCGGAGATGATCAGCCGGTTGTTTTACGAACCGATTTCCGCGAAACAGCCTTTTTCTATCCGCAGTTGCATACCGATTCAACCGGCTCGGTGGTGTTTAGCTTTACCACCCCCGATGCGCTTACCCAATGGAAGCTGATGATGTTGGCACATACAAGTGATTTGAGTTCTGATATCAAAACCTTGAGTTTTAAGGCTTATAAAGAGCTGATGGTGATGCCCAATGTGCCGAGGTTTGTAAGGCAGGGCGATAAACTGATGTTTTCGGCCAGGGTTACTAATTTTTCAAAAAAGGCACAAAAGGTACGGGTAAACCTGTTTTTCACCGACCCGCTTACCGGCAAAAAAATTAATCCGTTTGTCTCCCGTATTGCCACCGGTAAAAGCCTGCAGCTGCAAGCCGGCGAAAGTGCAAAAGTAAGCTGGCAGATAGCCATCCCCGATGATATAAACCTGCTTGCCTATCGCATCGAAGCTGCTTCGGAAAGTTTTTCAGATGGCGAGGAGCGGGTGATTCCGGTACTTACCAATCGCGTGTTGGTTACCGAAACCATGCCCATGTATGTAAATGCCCATGCACATAAAAAATATGAGTTTTCCCGGTTAGTTAATCAGGGAAAAAAGGCATCACTTTCTACGCTTAATAATTTCAGATATACCCTTGAGTTCACTTCCAATCCGGCGTGGTATGCCATTCAGGCATTGCCTTACATGAGTAATCCTGTCAACGAAAGTGCCTCTTCCCTGTTTCGGGCATGGTTTGCCAATGCCCTGTCGGGATGGATAGTAAACAACCATCCACGCATAAAAACCGTTATTGAAAGCTGGAAACACAACTCACCCGATGCTTTTTTGTCGGCATTGCAAAAAAATGAGGAGCTGAAAAACACGGTTCTGGAGGAGACTCCCTGGGTTTTGGAAGCCGAAAATGAAAGTGAACAAAAACAGCGCATCGCGCTGCTGTTTGATTTGAATAATTTAAACAACCGACAAAATTATACCCTGAATAAATTACAGCAGCTACAACGTGGCTCGGGTGCCTGGCCCTGGTTTAACGGCATGCACGACGACCGTTATGTAACCCAACAAATTGTGCTTGGTATGGCCAAACTGATTGATAAAGGGGTGATTACTTTTGAAACCCCCGGGGTAAAAACCATGTTGTCGAAGGCGGTTTCCTATCTCGACAGAACCATAAAAAAGGATTATGATGCACTGAAAAAACAGCCGAAGGTTAAGTTATCTGACAAACACATCGGCAGTTTACAAATTCAGTATCTTTATGCAAGGGCATTGCTGAACAACGCCTATCCTTTAAAAAAACAAAATCAAAAGGCATACAATTATTACCTTGGACAGGCTAAAAAATACTGGCTTAAGGAGAACAATTATCTGCAGGCCATGATTGCCGTTGTTTTGTTTGAAAATGGCAATCGCAATGAGGCGGAGGCCATTTTAAGGTCGTTGGAAGAGCGGTCGTTGTACAGCGATGAACTGGGAATGTACTGGCGGTCAAACCGTAGCTGGTACTGGTATCAGGCACCTGTTGAAACGCAGGCAATGATTATTGAGGCTTTCAGCCGGATGAACTACAATCCGCAAAACATCGACAAAATGAAGATTTGGCTACTCAAGCAAAAACAGACGGAGCGCTGGGCAACCTCTTCGGCTACGGCAGAAGCGGTTTATGCTTTGCTGATGACCGGTAAAAGCACACTCCTGTCCGAAACAAAACCGGTTTCCTTCAACATGGGAGGCAAGCCTTTGGTAATAGATTCCGAAAAACAGGAAGCGGGCACCGGCTATTTTAAAAAATCGTGGTCCGGCAGCGAGGTTAAATACTCCATGGGTGATATTGAGGTTAATAACCCCAACAACCACATTACCTGGGGAGCAGCCTACTGGCAATATTTTGAAGATATTGACAAGGTTACCGCTTCCAAATCGCCGTTGTATGTTGAAAAGAAATTGTACGTGGAAACGCTCACCGGCCATGGCCCTGTTTTAGAAGCGGCAACCGGTAAAAATTTAAAAACGGGCGATAAAATTGTTGTACGATTAGTTATCCGCACCGACCGTGATATGGATTTTGTGCAGCTGAAAGATGTACGCGCCACCGGAATGGAGGTTACCAATCAGCGGTCAGGTTATCAATACGGTAACGGCCTGAGCTATTATTTGAACAACAAAGATGCTTCAACAAACTATTTCTTTCGCAGGTTAAACAAAGGCACCTACGTTTTGGAATATCCTGTTTTTCTGACACAGCAAGGGGTTTTCCCGGTAGGCCTGGCAACCATTCAATGCCTGTATGCACCTGAGTTTGCAGCCCATTCGCAGGG
>WGDP01000299.1 GCA_015493215.1 Bacteroidales bacterium
ATGGAAAATAGTCCGCTGTTTAATGCTGGTAAAGGGGCTGTTTTTACCGCCGAAGGCACCAACGAAATGGATGCCTCCATCATGGATGGCAGCAACCTGAATGCCGGTGCTGTTGCCGGGGTACGAACCATAAAAAACCCCATTCTTGCCGCCAGGGCAGTGATGGAACAGTCACCCCATGTGCTGCTGTCGGGTAACGGCGCCGATGCCTTTGCCAAAGAAAAAGGAATTGATATTGTTGACCCTTCTTACTTTTTTACGCAACGCAGATGGGATAGCTTTCAGCGGGAAAAGAAAAAAATGGAGAAGGGAGAAAAGCATGGCACCGTCGGATGTGTTGCATTGGATGTACATGGCAACCTTGCTGCCGGCACTTCCACAGGCGGCATGACCATGAAAATGCATGGCCGCATTGGCGATTCCCCTATTATTGGCGCCGGCACCTATGCCGACAATAACACTTGCGCCGTGTCATGTACCGGCCATGGCGAATATTTTATTCGTTATGCCGTGGCTTACGATATCACCGCGTTGATGAAGTACAAAGGCCTGTCGCTGCATGAAGCAGCCAACGAGGTGATCATGCAAAAGCTTAAAAATGCCGGTGGCGATGGGGGTATTATTGCCGTGGATAATCAAGGTAATATTTCAATGGTCTTTAACACATCAGGAATGTTTCGGGGGAAGGCTTCCAACAATCAAAAACCCATGGTTTATATTTTTTGATCCGAAGTTGTTTAAAGTTAGTTCTTCCGATAGCCATCGGAAGATGATCTTTATCCACTAATTACACTAATTATGGTTTTTCTTTATGCCTTTGGCATGAAAGAAAACCGCGTAACAAATAATTTTTTACACAAAAAAATCAATTGGAATCTATATGTAATTTATTATTTTAGAGTACCTTATCAAGAACAAAACACCCTGAACTTTAGACAACTTCTCCATAAAAGCAAAAGCAAACTGATATTCTTTCTATGAATTAATTTACTTTTAGCCTTTTATTTACAAATTGAATTTGAAATCATGTTAAAATCGATGACAGGGTTTGGTAAAGAGGTGGTGGAAACCCCATTCCGAAAAGTAACCGTTGAAATAAGAACCCTCAACAGCAAACAGTTGGACTTGAACCTGCGTACTCCGCAAGAGTTTCGTGAAAAAGAAGCTGCGCTGCGGTCGCTGTTGAGCAAGCAGTTACAGCGCGGGAAAATTGATTTCGGTATGCAAACCGAAAGTACCGGAAGCTTGTCGGCACCGGTTATTAATAAAGAACTTGCAAAACACTATTACAACGAAATGGTGTTGCTTGCACAGACTGTCGGGCAAACGGATTTTAGCGGTTTTCTGCCGGTAATAGTAAAGATGCCTGATGTATTGGTTCAAAATCAAAATGAAACCAATCCGGAGGAGTGGCAACAAATTTACGATGGTATTCTTCGTGCCATTCAAAAAGTTGACCTGTTCCGAAAAGAAGAGGGCGCCATTTTGGAAAAAGACCTCGTGGCCCGGATTTCAACCATTGGCAGCCTGTTACAAAAAGTATCGCCCTATGAAGTTGAAAGGCCCGCCATTGTTAAAGAGCGTATTCGTAAACGACTGGAAGAGTGGGGCAGCGAAGCCGAGATTGACAATAACCGCCTTGAGCAGGAGATGATTTATTATCTTGAAAAGTTTGATATTACCGAAGAAAAAGTGCGCCTGAAAAAGCACCTCGATTATTTTATGGAAACCCTTGACAGTCTGCAATCGCCCGGCAAAAAACTGGGATTCGTAACGCAGGAAATAGGGCGCGAAATTAATACGCTCGGTTCAAAAGCCAACCATGCCGAAATTCAGAAAATTGTGGTGCTGATGAAAGACGAGCTTGAAAAAATTAAGGAGCAATTGTTTAATATTTTATAAATCGCCGTAAGCATGACAAAAGTTCAAAAAGGAAAACTGATTATTTTTTCAGCACCTTCGGGAGCGGGAAAAACAACCATTGTACATTGGCTTATGAGCCGGGTTCCGGGATTGGCATTTTCCGTTTCGGCAACCAGCCGCCGAATACGCCCCGGCGAAACAGATGGAAAAGATTACCATTTTTTATCGGTTGACGACTTTAAACAAAAAATAAGAGCAAATGCTTTTGTTGAATGGGAAGAGGTGTATGAAAATCAGTTTTACGGCACCTTAATATCGGAGGTGGAGCGCCTGCGTAACGAAGGAAAGCATGTGGTTTTTGATGTGGATGTAAAAGGCGGCATGAATATTAAACGGCTGTATGGCAACGATGCACTTGCTATTTTTATACAACCTCCCTCCATCGAAGAACTGGAAAAACGCCTGCGCCTGCGCAATACTGATGATGATGAAAGCATTCGGAAACGGGTTAAAAAAGCAGGCTACGAGCTGCAATATGCCAAGCATTTTGATGTGGTTATTGTAAACGATAAGCTGGAAGAAGCCAAACAAAAAACCCTCGAAGTAGTAACACAATTTTTAAACAAAGAACCGGTGGTTCATAAACGGTGGTGGTAGTGCAGCGAAAATTCATTATCTTTGTCTTGACGTAAATTATTAAATGTCATTTTTTTAAATAATGAACGAGGTGAAAAAAGGACAAAGCTCCTTTGACAATGTTTTTTACAAATCGCATAAGCAGTTTTTAATTGCAGGCATCCTTTTTTCTATTGTCGGCCTGTCTGCCGATTCCATCGAATACTTCCAAAAAAACATCGATTTTCTTTTTTTTATGAATCTGGTATCTGGCGGGTTGCTGCTGTTTTCTTTCGGTGGGTTTATTCTGAAAAAGATAAACAAAAAAGTGTCGGCAATAATTTTGGTTTACACCATGATCCTCAATATTTTAATTACCAACATTTACTTTTTTGCAAATCATTCGGCTGACTGGCAATACATTATAATAAGAGGTAGCTTGATTATTACCATTTATATCAGCATTGCTACCTTACTGCTAAACAAAGTGCATATTATTGTCATAAATATTTTATATGCCGCTGTAGTTCTTGTCATACGTTATGCCTCCTCTGAGCCTGGCTTTATTACCGGACAGGCATTTTTATTAATATTTATCATGGCCGGTTTTTCATATGCGCTGTATATGTTTAACCGTTTGCTCAGAGTTTCTATCAGGGAGAAAAGAAGGTTAAATAGTTTAATATTTGAACAGGAAAAAGCAGCGCTGGCCAATAAAAAAGAGGTGGCAGAGCTAAGAGCGAAAAACCTTGAAGACCAGGTAATTTTTAAGAATAAAGAGTTGATAAGTAAAACCCTTGCCATTGCGCAAAATATCGATTTCAAGAAAAACCTTATCAATCGTTTAAAAGAATTGACAGCTAAAGTGTCGGGGGATGTAGAGGACGAACTGTTGAACCTGCTTTCCGAACTATCAGCATCTGAAAAAGGTTTTCGATGGGACGAATTTCACAAAAGATTTGAAGATGTTCATCAGGACTTTTTCAAAAAAATCCTCAATACTTCTCCCAACCTTACTCCTTCCGAATTAAAACTGGCTGCTTTTATAAGATTAGGCCTTTCCACAAAAGAGATATCCACACTGACCTATAACAATGTATCAAGCATTGAGGTTGCCCGCTCGCGGCTAAGAAAAAAGATGCGATTAAAGACTTCTGATAATCTGACCACCTATTTGTCGCAGGTTTAATAACCTTCTCCTTTTTTTGAAATTTTTTTAACAGCTAAGGTTTTGCTAAGGTGTAAAATAATTATTTATCAATACCTTATTCTAAATTTGTTGTTGTTAAAATTTATTGTTAATAAAAAACATAAAAAATGGACAAAATAAAACAATGCCTGGCAATTGTGTTTATTTTATCGTTTCCGGTAATTGCCACAGCCCAGGTAGCCATCAACAAAGACGGCAGTACCGCCGATTCTGCTGCCATATTGCAGGTTAAGGGCGATAACAAAGGCACACCGGTTCAGGCTATGTATATAGAATCGGGAACGGGCAATGTGGGTATTGGTACCACTACGCCGGGGTTTCCTTTAACCTTTAAAAATGTTTTTGGCGATAAGATTTCGCTTTACGGGCAAGCGGGTGACAATTGGGGTTTTGGTATTCAGTATCACCTGTTTCAAATACACGGCAAAAATTCATCATCCAATATTGCTTTCGGTTACGGTAGCAGCAGTAATTTTACCGAGTTGATGCGCATAACCGGAACAGGCCAGGTGGGAATCGGGACCTCAACACCTGAATCCAGTGCTTTGTTGGAAATCAACAGCACTGAAAAAGGTTTTTTACCGCCCAGAATGACAACAGCTCAAATGAATGCCATTGTCTCACCTGCTGAAGGACTAACCATTTACAATACCGATAAAGAAGGGCTTTGTTATTACAACAGTACCCAATGGAAATGTATGGATGATCAATCATTATCTAATTTATTATTTATTTGTGGCAAAACATATTTAGATACAGAAACTGGCTATTCATTTTCGACTGTAAAAATTGGAAGCCAGTGCTGGATGGCTGAAAACCTGAATGTAGGCACAAAGATTAACGGATCACAAGAACAAACAAACAACAGCACCATTGAAAAGTATTGTTATGACGACAACGCAATCAATTGCGATATTTACGGTGGTTTGTACCAATGGGATGAAATGATGCAATACGTTACCACCGCAGGCACACAGGGTATTTGCCCTGCCGGTTGGCATTTACCCACTGATGCTGAGTGGAAAACCATGGAAATGTATCTTGGCATGAGCCAGGCACAAGCTGACGCAACCGGATTAAGGGGAACAAACGAAGGCGGCAAACTAAAAGAAACCGGAACAACCCACTGGCAAAGCCCCAATACAGGCGCCACGAATTCCAGTGGTTTCACGGGCCTCCCGGGGGGCTACCGCGGCAACGATGGGTCGTTCTATGACCTTGGCACCCTCGGCGGCTGGTGGTCGAGTACTGAGGGTTCAGGTACGAACGCGTGGATCCGGGGCCTGCGCTACGAATACAACAAGGTGTACCG
>WGDP01000300.1 GCA_015493215.1 Bacteroidales bacterium
CTCATCGCGTTATCAACCTGTTAGACGGTGAAGTGATTGTGCAAAAATCAAATAGATAAAACCCTGTTCCCGATGAATTTGAATGTTTTTGTAAGAAAGCTGTTTATCAACCGCAAATACCTGATAATTAATATTGTCGGGCTATCCATTGCGCTGTCATCGATACTGCTGGTGTTTTCGTTTGTAAAAAACGAACTTAGCTACGACAGGTTTCATTCAAAGGCTGACAGAATTTGCAGAATTACACAAAACACAAACACCGGAATAAGCTCGATGATTGATGCGCGGTTTTTTAGAAACGGATTTTTACGCCTTAAACAGGCGCATCCGGAAATAGAGGCGATAACAGGCCTTTCTTCGTTCAGAAAAGCCATTGTAACAATCGGCGACAATTCATTTTATTCCACCAGAGTTTTTGGCGTTGACAGCTCCTTTTTTGACGTGTTCGATTTTAAACTGATTGCGGGTGATAAAAACACCATTTTTAACAATCCCAATCAGGCAGCCATTACCGAAAGCCTTGCGAAAAGATATTTTGGAACCACCGATGTGGTTGGCAGGCAAATTAAGATTATGCATCAGCGAAACGATAAAGCGGGTGTTTACACCATCAATGGAGTTTTAAAAGATTTTCCCGAAAACTCACATATTAAAGCCGATATTTTGTGCTCTTTTCGTGCCGCCGAAATGCCTTTTACATGGGCTTACAGCTATATTTTGTTAACTGAAGGATCCGATTGTAAAACGCTTCAGGCAAACATTCAAAAACGTTGGGATAAGGAAAATAAAGCATGGGATATACATCCCAAAGTTAATTTGCAGCCGTTAACAAAAATTCATTTATATAGCCATAAGTCACGCGAACTGGAGCAAAACGGAAACATCAGAACTCTGATTTTGTTGATTTCGGGAGTGCTGATTATTTTAATTGTAGCGCTTATCAACTTTCTTAATTTCAATTATGTAAGGTTTTTGTCGGAGATAGAAAATAATAAAATTAAAATGGTTAACGGCGCCACGAAATTTAATATTGTAAAAGAGTTTTTTTACGAAACCGTAGCACTTTTAGTTTTTGTGGTAACCATCGGTTTGCTGCTGAAAGATTTTTTTCAGAACTATTTACACTACAATTTTTATGCATCGCAGCACGAACTTGTTTTTGTAATATCATGTTTTGCGCTGTTTATCGTTTTTCTAACGTTACTTCCTCTTTTATTCCGGAGTATTCAAGAGGGCGGGAACAGGGTTGCAAATCATAAAAAGTCGTATCAAATTTCGTTGGCCGTTCAGCTCTTATTGTCCATGGTGGCCATCTCGGTAACGCTGTTCATACAAAAGCAAATAGCCTATACAAATCGTTTGCACCCAAAGGCTGACGATTCAAATGTTATCGTTATTCCCCGAAATCCGGATGTGGCTGTTGACAATTTTGAACTGTTAAAAGAGGAGCTGTTAGAATATCCTGAAATTATTGCTGCCTGCGGCGTATCCGAAGAACCCGGCGGTACAGTTACCGATAATTTTTCTTACTCCTACAACGACGATACAACCACCGGAGACAAAACACTTAATGTGTTGGTAACCGATAAAGATTTCTTTTCGTTTATGGGAATAAAAGCCATTGCCGGAACCACCGACCTCGGGACAATTCCAACTTACGAATGGGAACAAAAAGCCATGAAATTGTGGTACCTTGAAAGGTATCACAAAAAAATTCCCAAAGGGTTAAAAAAGGAGATTTTGTCCTATTCCGAAAAATATATCATCAACAAAACAGCTTTAAAACACATGGGCATTAAAAACCCACAGGATGCCATTGGAAAAGAATTTCGGATTAATCAACATTCGAGCTATCTGTTTCCCGAAGGAAAAATTGTAGGGGTGGTTGATGATTTTCATTACACCAATGTTCACGACAAAGCAAAACCGTTGGTCATTATGCCCCGCAAACTATATTGCCACAACTTTTTATTCCGTATTGATGCAAATAACAGGGCAAAAGCACTCGCAATAATAAACGAGAAGTGGAACGAAATAAACAAAGGAGTACCTTTTACGTACGAATTTATTTCGGAGAGTTATCACAAAATTTACAAAAGTGAATATCAGCAAATGAAAGTGCTGTCGCTTTTTTCCATACTGTCGATATTGCTTTCAATAATAGGTATGTATGCAATGATTTCGTACAAGCTAAAGCAAAAAACAAAAGAAATAGGCATAAGAAAAGTAAACGGGGCAACGGTGTTTGAAATTTTAAAAATGCTAAACGCCGATTTTGTCAGACTGGTAACAATTTCGTTTATCATATCGGTGCCCGTTATTTATTATGTAATGCAAAAATGGTTGGAAAGCTTTGCCTATAAAACCGGCCTTAGTTGGTGGGTGTTTGTGGTAGTAGGCTTGTTTGTCTTACTGTTAACAGTAATAACCGTAACAATACAATCGTTTCGTATTGCCCGCAAAAACCCCTCAGAAATGATTAGGTATGAGTGAGATATATGTGGCACTGAATCTCTGAATGGTATAAAAAACAGGAAATGCTAATTCCTGTTTTGATATGCAAATAAAGTTTTTTATTTTTAAAATAGCGTGATAAAAATACCAACTCTATTTAACAAACCACAGAGTGGTTTAATATAAATAACCATCGGTGAAACCGGTGGTTAAAATGATAATGTATCAAAGAACCCTAAAGGGGGTTCAATAACTTTTGTTTAACCCCTTCAGGGTTATAATATAATTTAACTACCTGTTTCCCTTTTCCATGCACTTCGTACAGGGCTATTCTATTCATGTTAAATCCCTTCGGGATTTTGCCCTTAGGTGTTATAGGTGGTTTCTTATACCTTACGATAAAAAAATAAATTTTCAATAACATTGTATTATTAGCGGGCTATTGTTAATTTTGCAGCCTCATTTAATTTCGGGGTGTAGCGCAGCCCGGTTAGCGCGCGTCGTTCGGGACGACGAGGTCGGAGGTTCGAATCCTCTCACCCCGACCACAAAAGCCTTTCAAACGAAAGGCTTTTTTTTACAATACCTGAGTTGGCAATAAACAACCTTTTTATTCCCGGCTCGTAAATCTTTTCCTATTTTCGCAACTTGAAATTATTGAATTAAAAAAACACTTAAAAGCATCTAAAAATGGGGTACAATTTCGGAAAAATTGAAGCCAAATGGCAAAATTACTGGCGTGAAAACAAAATTTACCATGTTGACATCAACCATCACAAACCTAAGTTTTATGTGTTGGATATGTTTCCCTATCCTTCGGGTTCAGGCCTGCATGTAGGGCATCCGCTGGGATACATCGCCTCCGATATTTACGCCCGTTACAAAAGGCTCCGCGGATTTAACGTGCTGCACCCCATGGGTTACGATGCCTACGGATTGCCTGCCGAGCAATACGCCATCCAAACCGGAACCCATCCTGCCGTAACCACCGAAAAAAATATTAAACGCTACCGGGAACAGTTGGACAAAATAGGTTTTTCGTTCGATTGGGACAGAGAAGTCCGCACCAACGACCCCGACTACTTTAAATGGACACAGTGGACTTTTATTCAGCTTTTTAAGTCGTGGTTTAATAAAGATACCGAAAAAGCAGAACCCATAGCACAGCTTGTTGAAACCTTTGAAAAGGAGGGTAACGCTGCTGTTAACGCTGCCACCACGCAGGAAGAAATTTTTACTGCCGGCCAATGGAAACAGATGAACGAAGAACAGCAGCAGGAAACCTTGATGAATTATCGCCTTGCTTACCTGTCGGACACCATGGTTAACTGGTGTCCTGCTTTGGGAACCGTGCTGGCAAACGATGAGGTAAAAGAGGGTTTGTCGGAACGAGGCGGCCACCCGGTTGAACGCAAAATGATGAAGCAATGGCAGCTTCGTATTTCGGCCTACGCACAACGTTTGCTCGACGGGTTGGACAATCTGGAATGGTCAGATTCCATTAAGGAAATTCAGCGAAACTGGATTGGACGCAGCGAAGGCGCTTCGGTTATTTTTAACGTTAAAGGTTTTAAAGATACCATCGAAGTTTTTACCACCCGCCCCGATACCCTTTGGGGAGCAACCTTTATGGTGCTGGCACCCGAACATGAGCTTGTTGATAAGATTACCGTTCCCGAACAAAAAGAACGGGTTTCCAACTATGTTGCCATGGCTAAAAACCGCTCCGAGCGGGAGCGCATGACCGAAGTTAAAAAAATAACCGGCGAGTTTACCGGTGCCTATGGCATTAACCCTCTTACCGGCCGGGAGGTGCCTATATGGGTTGCCGATTACGTGCTGGCCGGATACGGTACCGGCGCCATTATGGCTGTTCCGGCTCACGACAGCCGCGACTTTGCCTTTGCCCGCCACTTTAACCTGCCCATTATTCAGGTGGTAACCAAAGAGGGAGAGGAACCTTCCGACCCCGCCACCTGGGAAGAATCGTACGACTCAAAAGACGGCATCAGTATAAACTCAGGGTTTATTACCGGAATGAAAACCAAAGAGGCTATTGCCGAGGTAATTAAACGCATCGAAGAGATGGGCATTGGAAAAGGAACCGTCAACTATCGGCTTCGCGATGCCATCTTCAGCCGCCAGCGTTACTGGGGCGAGCCGTTCCCCATCTATTATAAAAACGGGATTCCTTATCCGCTTGACGAAAGTGAACTTCCGCTTAAATTGCCCGATGTTGATATATTTTTGCCCACCGAAACGGGAGAACCTCCTTTGGCAAGGGCAAAAAACTGGAAAACAAAAGAGGGTTACCCGCTTGAAACCAACACAATGCCCGGATTTGCAGGCTCCAGCGGCTACTATTTAAGATACATGGATCCTCATAATGATGAAGCCTATTTTTCCAAAGAGGCCGTTGAGTATTGGCAAAATGTTGACCTCTACCTTGGCGGGGATGAGCACGGTACAGGCCACTTGATTTATTCAAGGTTTTGGAATAAATTTTTATTCGATTTGGGATTGACTGTAAAGGACGAACCCTACAAAAAGTTGATTAACCAGGGTAAAATTCAGGGCCGGTCAAGCTTCGTTTATCGTGTAAAGGGTACCAATCAATATGTTTCGTACGGATTGAAAGACAACTATGATACCCAGGAGCTTCATGTTGACGTCAGCATGGTTGACGGCGATGTTTTAGATACGGAAGCCTTTAAAAAATGGCGTCCCGAATATGCCGATGCCGAATTTATTTTGGAAGATGGCAAATATTATTGCGGCCATGTAGTGGAAAAAATGTCGAAATCGAAATACAACGTTCAAAATCCTGACGACCTGATTGAACGTTACGGCGCCGACACCCTGCGCCTGTACGAAATGTTTTTGGGGCCGCTGGAACAGGACAAACCCTGGGACACCAAAGGTATTGAAGGGGTTTATCGTTTCCTGAAAAAACTTTGGAGGCTCTTTTTCGATGAAGATGACCGTTTGATTGTTAGCAACGAAAAAGCATCCGCAGCCGAGATGAAAGTGTTGCACAAAACCATTAAAAAAATTCAACACGACATTGAACAGTTTTCGTTTAACACCGGCGTAAGTGCCTTTATGATTTGCACCAACGAACTGTCAGACCTGAATTGTCATAAAAGGGAGATTTTGGAACCCCTTTCGGTTTTACTTTCGCCCTATGCACCGCACATTGCCGAAGAGTTGTGGCATCAGCTTGGAAATTCAGAAACCGTAAACGATGCCGTTTTTCCCCAATGGGAAGAAAAATATCTTGTGGAAAACACTTTTACCTATCCCGTTTCGTTTAACGGTAAAACAAGGTTTAAGATTGAATTGCCTGTCGATTTAAGTAAAGCTGATATTGAAAAAGCAGCACTTGAAGCCCCCGAAGCACAAAAATGGATTGAGGGTAAAACCGTTCGCAAAGTGATTGTGGTTCCCAAACGAATTATCAATGTTGTGGCAAAATAATCACCTGTTTAAGCCGGTTTCATAGAAGTTGTTTTAAAGTTCAGGATATTTGATTTATATAAAGATGAACTTGTTTGAAGTTAATCTAATGATAATAAGTAAAATAGTTCAAATAAAAGACTTTAAACAATTTCATTTATAAATTGCATCGAAAAAAAGAAAATAACACAGTGATTCGGTATTTCCCATTGTTGGGTTACTTTTTACTTGTCATGGTGATTCAGGGATTTTCTCAGAACCGAATCAACACGGCATTTAAAGCGGGCGAAACCCTTACGTACCGTATTTACTACAGCTCGGCCATTGTTGATGCTACGGCCGGAGAGGCCACCCTGATTGTTAACCAATCCATAAACCCGGCGTCAGGCGACACCGTATATCATGTTACCGGAAAAGGCTATTCAAAGGGATTGTTCGACTTCTTTTTTAAAGTTCGTGATACCTACGAGAGCTATTTTGATAAAACCGGAATGCTGCCCGATACCTTTATACGAGATACGCACGAGGGAAGCTACAGCCGGTACGACTTTGTTACCTTTAACCGTAAAAACCTGACTGCAAAAACCAGCCGTAAAACAATATCCATTCCACCAAAAACATTCGATATTCTTTCGGCATTTTATTACATGAGAACCTTAACCGTGACCGACTTCAATACCGACAGCATCTATCTTATCAATTTTTACCTCGACGATTCGGTTTACCGTTCGGCCATTAAATACATGGGCCGCGACACCCTTTTGGTTAACAACAAAAAAACACCCGCTCTTAAACTGGCACCCATGATGGCCACCGGCGAAGTGTTTGCCGATAAGTATCCCATGTTTGTTTGGGTTTCCGACGACAAGAACCATATTCCTGTTTTTGCAAAATCAAAAATTATTGTCGGTTCCGTTAATGTAGAGCTGATAAAAAGCAATCATATTTTTACCGGTTTCTGATTTATTGATTCCGACTCCCACGCGAAGGGATTCGCGCGGGAGCGGGGGGCAGGAAAGTTAATATATTACCTGAAAATCTTTCTTGTAATAAATTATATATGATTCGTTTCCATCTTTTCCAGCTTTTATCATAATACTATCTCCATTTTCAAAATCTAATATTAAATTTTTAGCAATATCTACAACCGCTTTTTTAACAGGTATTTCGAGCAAATTGTTTATCGAAAACATTTTTCTTCCTGTAGTATAAATCCATTTCTGAACTTTGCTATCCTTCATAGTATATTCTACGCTATCAGCTATTTCTATGATAATCTCATCCTCAAAATTAAGTTTTATCATAAATAATCCAAAACAAATCTGTATCAACTTTTTTTGAACGATAAACTGTATATCTTTATTTATTTCCATTTTTATCATATTTATTTAAAAAGAAAGTGCCAATTGACTTTTGATAAAGTCATACCATTTATAGGGTTGTATGGCTGACTATAACTGTTATAAAAAACTGCATACCCATTTGGAGCATAAGATGTTGATCCCATTATTTTTACTCCTACGCTCGTTTGGGTTTGCAACCCAAACGACTTATTAAATAAAATCTATTCCATTAAAACATCCATACCTGAATAATTCCTTGCATTGCTGTATAAATAACTTTCAGGATTTTCCGTTTCCGGCGCTAAGGTAGGGAAATTGTTATAATGAAAGCTGTATTGGGGAGAAATTGGAGGTTACTCCCACGCGAATCCGATAGCTATCGGATCGCGCGGGAGCAGGAGATTTTTTAAAAACAGTATTAACCCGTTAAGTATGTTTTTAATCATTGTCTAATTGTTTTCTTTGGAATATTCTCGTATTATTTGAAGGATACAGACAAATTTCTCCAATAATAATTGCAATTCCTCTTTCCCGTATAGTTTTAATTCCATTCTTTTAAGATAAGCTGTCGATTCTTTTTTACGAATATTAAAAATAAGGAACCGATTGTTTAAAAAAAGTTCCCGGATATCCTTATCTGAAAAAATGGCTGATGCTATTGCTTTATTGGTAGTGCTGATTCCAAATTTCCTATCAAAGGTTTTGTCTCCTGTTTTTACATTACTTGAAAAGAATAACTTATCCAAAAATCCTTTTTGATATAGTGAAAGATCAAAATCTAATAATTGCTTATTTGTAAAACTATATTTTATTATTTGAGGAACCACTTCAAACTTTGAGCCACTTCCATTTTGTAATATTATTATTGGGTTAAAAAAAATATCCTTATATTTTATTATAATTGTGTAAGCTTCACCCATCGTTCCCATAGCCACATCTCTACTAATTGAAAACTCGGCATTGATACTTTGTGCCCAGTTGTACAAAGAGGTTTTCCATTTAGTAAATTCTATTAATCTATTTTTCATTTATTCTTTTATTTACCACCAAGGATCAAACGATTTCGCTCTAAAATAATTTCCCCTCGTTACCGCATGATTGCATCGTGTGGTAATCATAAAACACCACCACCATCCAACAACCCTTTCATCTCACAATAATCTTCCGGTTTAGATTCAAACCGGTTGCCGGCGCTAAGGTAGGGAAATTGTTATAATACCAACTGTATTGGTGGTAAGAATGGAGGTCGCTCTCTAACAAACCCGACAACTATTAGGTCGCGCGGGAGCGGGTAATAAAACATTGTAGAAAAGTTAACGCCAACCACCCTGTTTGTTAAAAAGTTATTCCTTACTTTTGTGTCATTATTCAACACAACAAAATAGTTTAACAAATTAGATAATTATAAGAAAATGAAAAAGTTATTATTAATCCGTCATGGCGAAAGTGCCTGGAATAAAGAAAACCGTTTTACCGGCTGGACTGATGTTCCGTTGTCGGAACAGGGCGTTGCCGAAGCCAAAAAGGCCGGTAAGGTTTTAAAAGACGAGGGTTTCCACTTTAAAGTAGCCTACACCTCTTACTTAAAAAGAGCCATTAAAACACTGTGGATAGTTTTGGAAGAGATGGACCAGATGTGGATTCCCGAAATTAAATCGTGGCGGTTAAACGAAAAGCATTATGGAAACCTGCAAGGTTTAAACAAAGCCGAAACTGCCGAAAAATACGGTG
This sequence comes from Bacteroidales bacterium, assembly GCA_015493215.1. Classification (GTDB taxonomy): domain Bacteria; phylum Bacteroidota; class Bacteroidia; order Bacteroidales; family F082; genus B16-G9. The sequence goes on from WGDP01000300.1 coordinate 8,985, forward strand.
CGGAACAGGTATTGTTGTGGCGTCGCAGTTTCGATGTGCCACCCAAACCCCTGGAAGCCGATGACGAAAGAAACCCTAAATTTGACCCTAGATATGCCGAACTTACTCCCGCCGAAATACCTTTAACCGAATCGTTAAAAGAGGTTATCGAGCGCATGGTTCCCTACTGGGAAAAAGAGATAATGCCCACGCTTAAAAAGGAAGAAGAGATTATTGTAGCTGCTCACGGAAACAGCCTGCGTGCTTTGGTAATGCATTTGAAAAACATGAGCAAAGAGGCCATTCTTAAGTTTAACATTCCCACAGGAATTCCTTATCTTTTTGAGTTTGATGATGATATGAATCTTGTCAGCGACCGCTTTTTGGGCGACCCCGAAGAGGTGAAAAAACTGATGGAAAAGGTAGCCAATCAGGCCAAAGCAAAATAGAAGATTAATAAGGCTGCTTAAAAAGGTTTAGCACACAAGTTGTCACTCTTCGACTCCACTCAGAGTGACATAATCCCCTATTTTTTAAGCAGCAAAAAAACTATAAATTAAAAAACCAACACTATGTCGAAAACCTGGGTAATACCTGATATACACGGCTGTGCCAACACCCTGCAAACGCTGCTGGAGGTTCAAATAAAACCCAATAAAAACGATCATCTGATTTTTGTTGGCGATTACATCGACCGCGGCCCCGACAGCAAAGGGGTAATTGACACCATTATGGAACTACAAAAAAAAGAGTTCAAAATTACCTGTCTCATTGGAAATCACGAAGATTACTGTATCAAGGCCTGGGAAGAGGATAGTACCAAAAAGGATTTTCTCGGTATCCATACAAAGGGAAAAACACAAAAGGAGTGGGAGCGTTACGGCGGCAAACAAACCATGGAAAGCTTTAACGCCACCCGCCCAAAGGAGATTCCTAAAAAGTATATTCAATGGATGCAAAATCTGGATTACTACATCGAGTTGGAAAAATTTGTTGTGGTACATGCCGGTTTAAACTTTAAAAAAGAGAATCCGTTTGAGGATAAGCGAGCCATGATTTGGGCGCGCGATTATGAAATCGACCCTGAAAAAATAAACCATCGGCGAATCATTCACGGCCACCTGCCTGTAAACCTCGAATTTATTGACATGGTGGTAAATAACCATTCAAGCTATTGGTTTATCGATATCGATAACGGTGTTTATTTTACCCGTAAAGCCGGCTACGGCAACCTGGTGGCACTTAACATCGACACCATGGAATATGCCATCCAGTCGGTAATGGATGAGGTAAATTACAAAGGGGTTTAGAACTCCGGAATTTTTACCGTAAGGCTAACTACCCCATATATTCCACAACCTTTTTATAATCTGCTGCCGAAAGTGAATGATGCATGCCGGAAACTTTGTTTCGTAACAGTTGTTCAACTATTTGAGGAGCTTTATCTTCGAGGCCAATCTCTGTTAATGTTACGGGCGACTTAACCGACCTGAAAAATTCTTTTAGCTTTAGGATAGACTCTTCCACCGTTTTGGCATTAAAAAGCCCTTTGCCCATGGTAAGAATCCTTTCGGGGATTCTATCTTTTTGAAGTTCAAGCCAGGCCGGATAAGCAATGCTTAAAGTGGCACCATGGGGGGTATCGAAAAGCAGCGAAATCTCGTGGCCTATTCCATGAACACCCCAGTCACCACCGGTTTTACCATACGATGTAAGCCCGTTTAATGCCAACGTAGCATCCAGCATAATGGCAGCCCGGAGCTTGTAGTTGGTTAAGTCGGCCAAAAGTTTGGGTGCCTGTTCCATGGCATCTTTAATAATCGATAAAGTTATTTTATCAATCACCGAAGGTTCACCTTCGCCAAAAAAAGCTTCCAGCGCGTGAGCAATTAAGTCAACAACACCGTAGGCAGTGTAATCGGCCGAAACGGTAGTGGTATATTGAGGGTCGAGAAACGATTCCCTGGGAAACAACACCGGGTTAACATACCCGAGTTTTTCTTTGGTTTTCGGGTTTTGAACCACGGCAGCGGCATTCATTTCGGTGCCTGTGGCAGCAAGGGTAAGCACACAAATTAACGGTAAGCTGCCTGCCGGATGGTTTTTCCACGAAACAATATCCCACGGCTCGATGCCTGTGGCAATGGCAGCGGCAATAATTTTTGAAGAGTCGATAACGCTGCCACCGCCCAGTGCTACCACTGCACCCACTTTGCTTTCCATTCCAAAAGCAGCTGCTTTCCTTACATCCTCAATAACAGGATTGGGCTTAATGCCACCATATTCAACCCATTCTACTCCCGCCTTTGTTAATTCGTTTGCCACCTCGGCATAAATACCGTACTTTTTAACCGATTCTCTACCGTAAACCAGCAACACCTTATTACTGTAATTTTTAACGGTTTCTCCAAACGTTTCAACTACCCCTTTTCCAAAATGAAGCCGTGTGGGGTTGTATGCTGTAAAAGTTTTTATTTCCATGATGATGTGTTTAAACAGGTGTAAAGATAGCGATTATTAAATAAATGAACGGGATAATTATTTTCCGTCCCAAAAGTACCAACCCACGTCATCGCGACCAGGGGGGAGGAAAGGTGCGATGGGGTGAAGCGACCCCATTCTTCTACACAAACAAACTCGCTAAGACAGCACACCGCCAAAAAATGGAGATATTCAATTACAGCCCCATCCAAATCGGATGCTATAAAATAGTATATTTGTTTGGTTAATAATTCCGGTTTACATCAAAGCCAATGCAAAACAAATACGATGTGGTTATAATAGGCGGTGGCATTAGCGGCCTTACCCTTGGTGCCCTGCTCGGTAAGTTTGGTTTTAAGTGTTGCATTGTTGAAAAGGAACCCCATCCCGGAGGATATCTTGCAGGTTTTAAACGAAAAGGCTTTTTTTTTGATACCGCAATTCATTGGCTTAACCAGTTTAACCAAGAGGGTATTGCTCACCGCTGTTTTTCGTTTATTGATGCCGATTACCCAAAACCGGTACCATTAAAAAAGATTCAAAGATACCAAACCGACGACTTTAATATTTTGGTAAATGATAATATTGACGATGTTAAAGCCGGTTTCTTAAGCTATTTTCCCGATGAAGAGAAGGGTATTAATAAGTTTTTCAGCCATGTGCAGGAACTTGCCGAAGCCAGTCATAAACTGGCCAATTTTGCACGGTCGGCGCAAACCATGACGCCGGCAGATAAAGCAATGTTTTATACCCGCGCGTTGCCGGCAGTTTTTCCGTTGCTAAAACATTTAAAATATACCGGCAATAAGGGTGTTAAAAAGGGCCTTGACAAGTATTTTAAAAATAAGGCAATAAAAGATATATTCAGCTCCGAAAGCGATTTGTTGTCGTGTCTGTTTCCATTGGCATGGGCAAAAAACAAGGATTATTACAGCACCCCTCGCGGCGGCAGTATTGCCTTTGTTAAGTGGCTGACTGATGTAAACAACAAACAGGGAAACACGCTGATGCTAAACACCGAAGTTGTTTCGATAAGCACCAATAAAAACCGGGCAACGGGTGTTATTATTAATCAAAACGGTAGCAATAAACCGATTTCGTCAAAGTATGTTATCATAGCCTCCGATTTGATATCCGCCTATCGCAAACTGCTTCCTGCGGGTATTATCCCGGAAAGAAAAATTAACCTCATCGAAAACGCTGTTCAATATAAATCGGGGTTTTCGGTTTCGGTGGCTTTGGATTGTCCGGCTGAAAATCTTGGTTTCGACGAAGCGTTAACCCTTCTTTTTAAAAACAACCTGAAAAGATACAAACACGAGGAGGCTGATCCGCTACACAGTAAACTCAATGTGCTTTCGCCCTCGGTACGCGACAAAACCGTATGCCCGCCTGATAAAGGAATTGTTTCGATATATATGAACGCCGGATTTGAAAAATATAATTTTTGGCAGACAACAACCGACGAAAAAGGCAACCGGATAAAGGGTGAAGCGTATCATCAACTAAAAGAAGAGATTGCCAAAAAAATGATTGAGAGAGTTGATAAGGAAATAAATGCTGAATTTTCAAAACACATTTTGTTTTACGAAATAGCCACTCCCATTACTTATCACCGCTATACCGGCAACCATAAGGGAAGTATTATGGGGGCAAAACCCGGTAAAGAAAACATGAAAAATAAAGTGGCCTCCTATTTTACGCCTGTTAAAAACCTGTTGGTTGGCGGCCAGTGGGCCGAACTGGGAGGCGGGGTTCCCATAACTTCAAAAGCAGCCATGAATGCCACGCTTATTGTGCTAAAACAGGAGAATAAAAAAATGTTCAGGCAGTTTGCCAACTATTTTGACGGTAAAAAAAGCTTGCAGGAGTTAAATGAGGTTATTAATAAACAGCCTTTTACAACATAACAAACTTATCAAGCCGACTTAAATAATCTGCCAAGGCAGGCACACCAAGCAACGGTGTTTTACTCTCCGGAAATAACTGAAAGCCGTAATCTTTGTATTTGTTTTTAATTTCAGAATAGTCGAATCCGGGATGCCATTTGTTTAAAAACAGGTTGGAGATGGTGATATTGAATTTGGCAAGGTTGTCAACAATAAGCTGCGATTCGGAAAATGAGAGCTTGTCGGTGTTCATCACAAGGTTTAAGCTTGTCTTTGATTTATCTCTGAAAACCGCTTTGATGGTTTTGTAATCTTCTATTTGCTTGTTAAGCTTGTTACGGATTTTATCGGTTTCAATCTCCTTTTTACCCAATTTAACCCTTGAGATAATCTCCTTTTTTTCGATGATTTTATTGCGCAGCATCAGCAGGTTTTCGAGCCAGGTTAACGAAACATCGGGCAGGGTAAGAAACTTTAAAGTCAGTGCCGTGGGGGGCATGTCAAAAACAATGTAGTCAACATTTTTTGCGCTGTTACGAATTGATTGGTAGGCCAGCAGCAGGGCGTACTCTTCAATGCCCGGCGAAAATTTAAGGATGTCGAGGTAATTTTCAAGATTAAATGCGGTGAGATAGGAGTAAGTTCTTTTTACCTGCGATTGCATCTCTTCCAGATAGATGTTAACCCAACGGCTTATTTCAACTTCTTTGGCCGAAAGATTCTCGTTGATTTTTAAAAATTTTTCAGAAAGTTTTTTTTCAAAGATGTCGCTTTGATTGTGTGCCGGATCCATGGAAACCAGCAACGTTTTATGACCATCTTCTGCCAGATGCAAAGCTGTTAGTGCCGATGAGGTTGACTTGCCTACGCCACCTTTTCCAAGAAAAAATATATTTTTTGCGCTATTAATCATTAGTTTAACTTTAAACAGCTTTATTTTGTGTTCACTGATTTCTTATATTGTAACAAACGATCTAAAATTATTTCTGTCAATTACTTTTGTCTCTGCATGATAAGTTTCTATAAATGTTTTGGGTAGTTTTATTCCGGTTTTTGATTTCCATTTAAATTCATACCCGTAAATTTTACCATCTTTTTCTTCAACAAAATTAGGTTATTGTAATGACCAAAAGTTATAACCAAAAGTCATTACGATAACCGTTTTATACAATTACATTACATCAAAGGTTGACAACAGGTTCGAGATGGGTTCGTTGGCCATATCCACCTTGTTGAGCATCAGGGTAAAATGTTTTTCCATTTCCGGAAGCAGGTCTAAGGTTATCTGCATGGGAGGTGCCGGCAGCCCGATAAACGAACCCAGCACAAGTAACCCGAAAATATTTTCCATCTCACCCAGTTCAAACTCAATGGATTCCACGGCGGTATTCCGCGTAGCTTCGTCATAAAGCGCCCAGTTGTGCTTTAGGGCATCCAGTAACTTTTTTATCAGTTGTTTTTTGCTCATTATCATTTGGTTAACGTTAATCAAGTTCCGCATTTATCCTAAACACCTTCATCTCAAACCTTACCTTTTTATCCGACGGGAAATAGTAATAGGTCGCATAAAGCGAAAACAGAGTTATGAGAATATGGGTATTCTCGGGCAGGTTCATCATGATTGAAAAAACAAGAAAATAGGGCGCTGTTAAAGCGATGTTCAAAATTTTCTTCTCAAAATTCAAAAACCGCTCGTTTGAAATCTGGTTTTTATTTTTTAACCCGTAAATAAAATAGCTACGGTAAAACAC
>WGDP01000301.1 GCA_015493215.1 Bacteroidales bacterium
CTTTTTCATCTGTTGAAACAGACGCTGTGAAAAATCTGTCGTTTACTCTGAAATTTAATTTGTTGCCATTCAGCTCTTTTAAGCAAACTTCGTATGGAGTACCATCAAGGGTAACCTGAAGCAAACCCTCCTGATGTTGGTTAATAATTATGGTTTTGGTTTCTCCTTCAATTTCGAACGGTATTTCCATGATGTTGCGCCAATAGCCCAACTGTTCCCAAACGTTATCCGATCCCAACTGCCGGTAAAAATCCAAACTGTCTAAAAGGTAAGCAAAAAGAGGAGCCTCCCACCCTTCTTTATTTTTAGAGTCTTCAATGGTTTTTAGTATTTCGTCGGTATGCTCATCACAGAATTTAGTTGATATTTTGTTTTCGACAAAAGCTTTGTGCTGAAGTAACTGCAACAAATAAGGGATATTGGTTTTGATGCCATGAATATCAAACTGCTTTAAGGCGGCAATGCTTTTTTCGATGGCAATGTTTCTCTCTTCGCCCCAAACCACCAATTTACTAATCATCGGGTCGAAGAAGCTTTGAATTTCGGTTGCTCTGTCGATGGCCGAATCGATTCTGATGTTTTGCCCTTCGGGTTGATGGAAGAGGGTCATTTTTCCCGGTGAGGGGAGGAAGTTGTTGGCAGGGTCTTCGGCATAAATACGGCATTCGATGGCGTGGCCGTTTTGGCGGAGGTTATCTTGCGACAGCCGTAACGGGTTACCGGCAGCAACCAGTATTTGTTCTTCCACCAAATCCACTCCGGTAACCATTTCGGTAACGGGATGTTCCACCTGAATACGGGTGTTCATCTCCAAAAAATAGAATTTAAGATGCTTGTCCACCAAAAACTCGATGGTGCCTGCGCTGTTGTACTCAATGGCTTTTCCGATGGCTACGGCAGCATCGCCCATTTCGGCACGTAATGCTTCGGTAAGGGTTGGCGACGGCGACTCTTCAATAATTTTTTGGTAGCGCCGCTGGATGGTACATTCGCGATCGAAAAGATGAACCACCTTGCCATGTTTGTCACCAATAATCTGAAACTCGATATGGCGGGGTTCTTCAATATATTTTTCGATGTAAATGGTTCCATCACCAAAGTAGTTTTTTGCTTCGCGGGCGGTGGATTCCAAAACTTCTTCCAACTCGGAAGGGTCGTAAACAATACGCATACCCTTGCCACCACCGCCGGCAGCAGCCTTTACCAAAACCGGAAAATCCAGTTGTCCTATGTTTTTTGACAGCTCGGCCGGAGTTCCGGTAATACCTTCGGTCATGGGGATGCCAATCTCTTTGACAAAAGCACGGGCTTCAATTTTGTTGCCCATCACCTGCATGGCGCGGGTGTGTGGGCCTATGAAGGTGATTCCGGCTTTTTCGCAGGCATCGACCAGCAAAGAATTTTCGGCTAAAAATCCGTATCCGGGATGAATGGCATCGCAACCGGCTTTTACGGCAACATCCATTATTTTTTCGATGTTGAGATAGGTTTCGCTCAGCTCCTGTTTTCCAATGCAGTATGCTTCGTCGGCATAACGGACATGCAACGAGTCTTCGTCCACTTCCGAATAAACAGCCACGGTTTCAATGCCTAGTTTCCTGGCCGATTTTATTACCCTGACGGCAATTTCGCCACGGTTGGCAATTAATATTTTTTTAAAAAGTTTCATATGGTTTTTACTTAATGTTATTTCTAATGTTTAACAATCTTCCATTTTCCTCCTTTATCTCCTCCAACTCTCACAAGATAGTTTTCTCTTTTGAGTTTGCTTATGTGATATTCTATTCCTTTAACGGAAATACCAATTATGTCAGCAAGCTCTTTAATTGTTATTTGGCTGTTTTCATGCATTAACCTTAAAATTTTCTCCCTAGTTTTCTCCCTAGTTTTCTCCCTAGTTTTCTCCCTAGTAAAAGAATCTTTATCCAAATATATTATGGTTGAGAAAATGTCACCATCTATAAACTCAACCGAAGAATTTGGAGCGTAAAAGGGTAAATATTTTGTAACATTTCTAATTCCGGAGCCAATGTCTTCTGCTCTTCCCATTTGAATCATTAGCTTGTTAATTAAAGGGTTTTTTGCTGCCGGTGTAAAGTTTTTTGGATCAATTTTTCCAAAAAACATGGGGTTATTGGGATTAGTAAATTCAATATTATCAGTAAAAAAATTTATAAATGCAGGAAGAGGACTCATATATTCTCTGTGAGAAATAATGTTAGTAATTAATTCCCGGAAAATCTTACTCCTTAAGTTTATTCGGGTTGCGCCTTCTAAATAAAACGGGTCATTCAAATGCTTATCTATAAAAGACATTAACAAATCATAAGTATCTAATAAATTTGTCTGTACAGTTAACCTGTCATCGTATCGGTCCGGATTTTCTTTTCGCAGAAGGGCTTCAAATTTAAAGGCGGGTAATGTGGACTGAATTAATTCATCCGTGCCAAAAAACAAAATTGCTGCTAAAGTTATACCGGATTCGTTTTCTTTATTTTGCTTCCAAAATCCAATTCGAGTTAAAAACTCTTTATTTTCTAATTTCCACAAATGATTTTCAGGATTGTTGGTTTTTATTAATGTTTTAGCACGTTTAATAAGCTCTTTATTTAAGTCATCAAACTTAACTTGAGAAAATACCTTTTGCTCACTATGATAGTTTTGCTTTCTGTTTACAATACGGGCAATCTCCACAGGATGGCTTACTCTATAATCTCCATCCTGATTCCGCACAAAAATTACCTTGTTTGTATTGTGAACTTGTGAACTTTCAGGAACTTCAACAATTAATATTGTTTTGTCATCGATGGTAAAGTCAGTGATGTGTAAATAAATTACGGGAGATAATTTTTGTTGATTACGCGACAGATTAGCAATTTCTTTTTTAAACTGTAATATTAATTCCTTGTTGATACCCGAAATGGTTCCGTCATCTTCAACACCGAGCAAAATCATACCTCCTTTGGTATTCAGCATGGCACAAACAGTTTCAAATAGTGTTTTGGGCAGTTTCCGGCTACATGACTTAAATTCGGTAGTTATCCCTTCGCCACTTTTAATTATATGTTTGAGTTCCTTTTGTGTCATTTTATCGCATTGAAGATCTGTTTTTCAGAGCATCTTTTTAATCATTATATTTTTATTTAGGATCCCATGCTATGGAGGTACAAGCATCTATGCCTATCGATTTTTCGTAAGTGTTCGGAATGGAATCGTAACCGCTTGCCTGTACCAGTTTAAAATCGTATTGGCCATAATGCAAATCCAGGTTAACCGAATCCCATGCATTTATTTTGGTGTTAAACACATCATCAATTGATAAATTATAGGGGTCATCATGATAGTTATAAACGGTAATATCTCCATTGGAGGAATCACATTTAGGTTCTTTGTGGCAAGCCGAATAGCTTAGGATAATACTCAGAAATCCTACAATGATAATTGAGTTTTTGATTAGCTTTTTCATTTTTCGATAATTTTTCTACGTCTTTTTCTACGTTCTTACTACGTCTTTTTCTACGTCTTTTATTTCCAGATTTGCTTAAATTCGATATATTGGTTTTTAATCATCTATTATAGTGCGTTATTATTCCACTTTGCCTTTCGTTTCTCCAAAAAAGCGGCCATCCCTTCCTGTCCCTCACCGGAGGCTCGCAGGGTAGCAATCAGGTGGGCCATGCTGTTGATGGTTTCATCAAAATCGTCACCGGCAATCACTTCTCCAATCATGTTTTTGGTAACTTTTACCGCTTCGGGAGCACTGCTTAAAAGTTGTTTGATATAATATTGGAGGGTCTCTTCCAACTTTTCTTCGGGAACCGAAACATTAACGAGATTCCACTTTTCCGCTTCATAACCCTTGAATCGTTTGCCGGTCATCATCAGCTCTTTGGCACCAAATTCACCAATTCGTTTAATCACAAAGGGTGAAATGGTAGCCGGGGCAATGCCTATTTTTACTTCGCTGAAAGCAAAGGTTGTGTTTTGGCCGGCAACAACAATATCGCAAGCAGCCAGCAACCCGTTGGCACCGCCAAAAGCGGCTCCGTGTACCAGCGCAAGGGTTGGCAGCGGACAATCGTAGATGGCTTTAAACAGGGCAGCGAGCTTTTTGCCATCTTCCACATTTTCATCAAAGCCAAATCCGGCAATCCCTTTCATGTAGTTGAGGTCGGCACCGGCGCAAAACGATTTTCCTTCACCCCTTAAAACAACCACTCGTACCGAGTCATCTTTGGGGATTTCAACAAAAGCCTCCGTTAATTCGGCAATCATAACATCGTTCATGGCATTGTGAAGTTCAGGCCGGTTTAGCGTTACTGTTACAACCCCGTTTTTGATTGTTGTTACTATGGTTTTATAGGTTTGATTCATGGTTAATACTTATTTTCTGAGTTTTCTCCGGTTTACAAAAAAGCATGCTTTTTGTAAAGTATCACTTTACAAAAGTGCAGGTAATTTGTAAAATTACATTCTAAACACCCCATATTTTTGTTCGGGATATCTTTTGTTGAGCGACATGGCAATGCCCATGGCCAGCATTTTACGGGTATCAACGGGGTCGATAACGCCATCGTCCCAAAGGCGTGAGGTGCTGTAATAGGCCGAGCCTTCTTTTTCATATTTAGCAAGGATGGGTTTGCGCAGGGCTTCAATTTCTTCGGGAGGCATTTCCAGTCCTTTTGCACGATACTGGTCCTGTTTTACCGTTACCAAAACCGTGGCTGCCTGCTCGCCACCCATCACAGAAATTTTGGCATTGGGCCACATAAACAACAGCCTGGGGTCGTAAGCACGGCCGGCCATTCCATAATTTCCGGCACCAAAAGAACCGCCGAACATAACGGTAAACTTGGGAACATTGGTGTTGGAAACAGCATGCACCATTTTGGCGCCGTCTTTGGCAATTCCTTTGCGCTCGTACTCTTTACCCACGATAAAACCTGAAATATTTTGTAAAAACAGCAGTGGAATTTTACGGCTGGTGCAAAGTTCGATAAAGTGGGTAACTTTAAGTGCCGATTCGGAAAAGAGGATGCCGTGGTTGGCGATAATCCCGACCGGAAATCCCATGATATAGGCAAAGCCGGTTACCACTGTGGGTGCATATTTGGCTTTAAACTCCTGAAAGCGGCTGCCGTCAACCATGCGCATAATAATTTCGCGCGGGTCTACCATTTTACGCAAATCTACCGGAGCGATGCCATACAACTCTTTGGGGTCGTAAATGGGATCTTCGGGAGAAATAATGTCCAGCCCCTGTTTTTCGCGATGTTCCAATGTTTCAAAAATATTGCGGCAAATTTGAATGGCGTGGGTGTCGTTTTCGGCAAAATGGTCGGCAACACCTGAAATGGAGGTGTGTACCTCGGCACCACCCAACTCTTCGGCGGTAACCTCTTCGCCGGTGGCGGCTTTTACCAACGGAGGGCCTCCGAGGAAAATGGTACCCTGCTCTTTTACAATGATGGTTTCATCGCTCATGGCAGGAACATAAGCGCCGCCGGCAGTACATGAGCCCATTACTATGGAAATTTGCGGAATGCCTTCGGCTGACATCCTGGCCTGATTGTAAAAAAACCGGCCAAA
>WGDP01000302.1 GCA_015493215.1 Bacteroidales bacterium
AAGGTTCCATTGGTTAAAATTACCGCTTTCGACCGAATTTCCTGTCCCATGGCGGTTTTAACTCCTCTAACTTTTTTATCTTCCACAATCAGCCCCACAACCATGTCCTGCCAAAAGTCGAGGTTTTTGGTTTCCTCGAGCATCCGGCGCCAGGTGGCCGAAAATAGCATCCTGTCGCTTTGTGCGCGAGGGCTCCACATGGCCGGTCCTTTCGATTTATTGAGCATTCTGAACTGAATCATGGACTGGTCAGTAACAAGTCCCGAATAGCCGCCAAGCGCATCAATTTCACGAACAATTTGTCCTTTGGCAATGCCGCCCATGGCCGGGTTACACGACATTTGAGCAATGGCATTCATGTTAAGGGTTATCAAAAGTGTTTTTGATCCCATGTTGGCTGCTGCTGCTGCTGCTTCCGAACCTGCATGTCCGGCACCCACCACAATTATATCGTATTCTTCAAACATTGCTTTTTTTCACGTGGAACATTAATTGGCCGGCAAAATTATATAATAATTTTCTTTAGAACGCATCATCTGTTTTTCAGCCTCGGTGTGGTCGTTATAACCCACAAGGTGAAGTACGCCATGTACCAAAACCCGTGCCAGTTCCGATTCAAACGGTGCCTGATTTATTTCAGCATTTTCCTTTACCCTGTCGATGCTTATAAAAATTTCACCCCTGACAATTTTTGGGGATTCCGACAATGAGAAAGTGATGATGTCGGTAAAATCGTGATGATCCAAATATTGCTCATTTATCTTTAATAAATAACTGTCATCGCAAAAAACGTAATGGATTTCACCGGGAATAAACCCCTCTTTTTCCATTACGCTTTTTAACCAGGTACCGTATTTTGGTTCTTCCGAAAGTTTAAACCCCGGATATTTATAGGTAAAAGTGATCATTTGATTTTTTCAATTTGCCTGTTTTTTCTCCATTAAAATAACTGAACAAACTTTGTCGTCTTTTTTCGTAAACCTGTTTACTCATGGCGCCGATATCAAAAACAAGGGTTAATCGTCCGTTTTCAAATGCAACCGATTCGGTTACATTCAAAAGCATGAATAAATCGTTTGCCTGCGGATTATCTATTTCGCCGGAGGCGCTATCAATTACTTCGGCAGTTTCACGTGAAACCCCGTCGATAAATATATTAACTGATTGATAATCTGTGTTATACGACAAACAAACAATGTTATCTTCCTGATATTTAGTAAGTAACGACAACAGCGCATCCATACCTGTTGAAAGGTTGCCAAAATAGATTTCGTTGATGTAAAGTTTATTGCTTATTTCCTCAACAAAATATTCGAAATAGTGTTGACTTTCGTTTCCGATTAAAACTTCATGTTTAAGGTTGCTGTTTTTCATTGTCCAATTCAATTTGATACAAGTACTTTTTGTAAACCGACTTTAAAAAATAGTTTAACCGGATAGGTTCGAGCATAATAATACCCTCTTGTCCGGTTTGACTCTTTTTATACTTTAAATTTTTAGTAAAGTTTCTATTGAGGTTGTTTTTACCTTCCTGCGATTCGCGGCGCTTCTCTTTTTCGCGTTGCATCTCGGCGTTTTCGGCCTTAAGCAGTCTTACTTTTATTTTATTTTGGCGTTCGATGGTTTCGCGGGTGATGTTACGGTTAATAATATCCTCTTCGGTTTTATCCATATTTTTTAACACGTCGTTTAAGGCATTTCCGTTGCCACCATTGCTTTTTAATTCGTCCATATACTCTTGCAGCTTCTGCCTGATTTCGTACTGCATGGCAGCCATTTTGGCCAGCTCGGCACTATTTCCGTTTTCGCCCTGTCCCTGTTCTTTTTTTCCTTTATCCGATTTTTTTCCCTTGCCTTTTTTTCCCTTTTTAAGTCCGTTTGATAGTGATTCCTGCGCCTGCATAATATCCTTTAAACTCGGTTTTCCTGCGCCTTTACCCGGATTGGGACAAGCATTTTTACCCGATTTATTACTACTGCTCATGCTCATGCTCTGCTGCATCTTTTCCAACGCCTCCTCAAGCATTAAAGCAAGGTTGTTTACATGTGTTAAAGCATATTGCTGTTGCGCCATACTTTGCCCCTTTTTTCGGTCCTGCATCAAAGCGATGGCAGATTTCATATTGCGATCAACATTTTTCGACTCTCGTATTATAAACGGCTGAATAAAAACCTGCCGGCGGCCAATGGCCGTTAACGAATCACGAATAATGCCAAAACTCTCCTTCATTTTATTTAACTCCCGGGCACTGGTAACAAAGCGGGGATCCATGGCATCGGTTGTGCGAATCTCTTTTGTAAGCCCTTCGAGTTGAAAACTCATATCCATAAGGTTATCCAACAGCTTTTTAATCATATCCATGTCCTCACCGGTGCGCTGCTGCATGGCTGCCGACATCATACTCATCATGCTTTCAGCCATCTTTTTCATTTTTGAAGCGGCACCTTCCTGACTTTCGGAAGCCTTTTTGCGCTTGTTTTTTTGAAGCTGCTTGCCGGCTTCGTTCATATCGCTTTTTATTTTGTTTATGGCAGCAGTATCCTTTTTAATATTAAAAGGTTCTTCAAGTTTTTTATCCAGCTCGGCAGCTTCATCAATCTCTTCTTCCAATTTCTTAAATTCTTCATCAATTTTTTGTTGTTGTTTGGCCAGTGTATCACTTGATTCCGATTTGGTTTTGGCTTTTTCTGAAAGGGCTTCCTGTTTTTTGGCAAGGTCATCAAGCTTTTGTGCGGTTTCGGTAAACTTTTTCTCCAGCTCCATCTGTTTAAACAGCTCCAGATTTTGTTTGAGATCCTCTTTTAACGATTCATTTTTTTTCTTCATCTCATCCAAAAAACGGTTCAGTTTATCCTTATCCATCTTATCAAGTTCCTTTTTCATCTTTTCCAGCTCATCCTGAAACTTTTTGTCATGCAATTCATCAAACATTTTTTTAAGCTCATCCAGTTTTTGTTGAAGTTCGGGAGAAATCTTTTTGTTGATGGCCTTTTCCAACGATTTTATTTCGTCATTCAGTTTTTTCAATTCATCCAAACGTTGCTGCACCTCTTTTTCCCTGTTTACCAATTGCGCCAGTTTTTGCTTTTCTGCCCAGTTTAGCTCCTTTTTGTCCAATAAATCAAGTTTAAAAGCATCCACCTGTTTATTTAAATTTTGTAAATCCTCCAACTGTTTTTGTAACGACTGTTTAACCTTATCGGCGGTGCTGTCGGCAGCTTTATCAATCTCCTCAGCGGAAGGCAATTTTGCAAAACCCTTTAAACTATTGGCCTTTTTATAGCCGTGCGGAGCATCGTTGTCGCGCACCTCAAAATAGTAATTCAACCCATCACCGGGCTTCAACCCCAAATCAATCAGGTTAAAATGGTAGGCAAAATATTGCTGAGGAATGGTTTTGTCAATGTCGATGGATTGTACAGTCCATTTTTTATCGGCATCCTGTTCGGGTTTATAAAATACCTTTAACGAATGAAATCCGTAATCATCGGAAATTTGCCCGTTGAACTGAAAGTAGCCGGCCACCTGTTTGCTTTCATAACTCTTAATGGAAATTTTCGGATATTCATCTTTTATAACCTGAACCGAATAGAGGATGGTGTCGCGGCTGTTTACAAAATTATTTATGGCTACAAACCCATACTGAAATGAGTTGGCAGCACGATATTGTTGTTCAAAGGTATTTTCGTTAACGGGATTGGAAAGTAACGTTGTATCGGTTAAAATAAAATGAACCCCAGTGGCATCTTTAGTATGGATGCGCCATTTTATAAGGGTTCCTTCAGGTACTACAAGGTCGCCTAACCCCGAAATTTTATCCTGTTTTTTGTGCAGATAGGCAGGATAATCGAGCAACACATCAAAGGAATAAACAACCGGTTTTGCCAACACTTTCAGCTGATATTCGGGGGAGGTGTATTCGTCGGCAACAATTTGAAGCACAAAGCCTTTGTTAACATTATTAAACGTATATTCAAAAAATCCGGGTTTCACGGGGTAGAGTTTGTACATAAATCCCGGACTTTTAACAAAAGCACCAGCCGGAAGCTCATCGCCTTCAACTTTAACTTTTAAAGTAAAATTATCGTGTTGGATAACCGAAAAATTATCGTTTAAAATAACAACCCGGTAGGGTAGGGGCTTGTTAAAATGTTCCGAATAATGTATAAGCCGGTTGGAGGGTGCGATAACAAACGAGGGATAAATAAGATATAACAACAGCAGGATTGCCAGTGGAGGAATTAAAAATTTGAGATATTTTAGGTTGGTATTAAACCGGATGGCCCGTTTAAACGGAACAGGTTTAAGCTCAAGCGTTTTTTGCTCAACGGATGCAACCAAAAGCTCCACTTCGCCGGCTGGAACGGATTGCTCCTTTTCCTTGAGCTGTAACAGGTTTAGCAGTTTATCGTTAACTTCCGGAAAATGTTTTCCCAAAAATACGGCTGCTTCTTTTTGAGTGATGGTTTTACCAAGGTTAAAAAGTTTTAAAATCGGTATTAAAACCCAATAAATCAGGCTAAAAAGAGTAAGAAAAACAAAACCGAAAAACAACACACCCCTGCCGGTTTTTCCAAGCCAGGCAAAGTATTCGATAAAGTCGATAAAAAGATAGAGCGCCAGCAGCAAGCTCAACGAAAAGATCAATCCTTTCAGAAGCTGATTTTTATAATACTTCCTAATAAAAGCATTTATCTTTTCCGATAATATTTTAAATTCATTGTTCATGGGCAACTTACCACGGCTTGTTACTGTCTTTTCAATATCTTTGGCAAAGATATTAATTAGAACCACAGTTTTAAATTTCAATAACCATGAAACATTTATTTACAACATTTATTTTAACAATCTTGTTTTTTTCCGCTTCCGCACAGTTTAACGATACCTTTAACTGGAAAAAACGCTGTTCGCATGTTCCCGACCCCAACCAAAAAACATTACGATACATTTACGATTGGCAAAACGATAATTTAAACGATTACGATGTTAAATTTTATTGGATTGATTTGAATGTATCAAGCGCCAACACCTATGTTTCCGGCAATACAAGCATAACCGCTCAGGTTACGGCTGCCGTATTGGATACCTTTGCTTTTGAGCTGATTCCCGAAATAACCATCGACTCATTCTTTTTCAACAACGTGCAATATACCGGCTACACCCGCGACGGCAACAATGTTTTGTATGCCGTTAATCCGGCTGTTGAAGGCCAAATGGTTACTGCTAAAGTGTATTATCACGGTGCACCCCCTTCGGGAGGGTTTTTTGCAGGGGTAACCCACGACCACAATGGTACCTGGAACAAGGATGTTACCTGGACGTTGTCGGAACCCTTTGCTGCCAAAGACTGGTTCCCTGTTAAACAGGATTTGGAAGACAAGGCCGACTCTGCCTGGATATTTTTAACCTGCCCATCCAACGAAATGGCAGGCTCCGAAGGCCTTTTAACCAACATTGTAAACCTTGGAAACGGACAGACAAGGTACGAGTGGAAAACCCATCATAAAATTGATTATTACCTGCTTTCGTTTTCGGTGGCCGATTATATGGATTACAGTATTTATGCCCACCCCGACAGTTTGAACGGCGATTCGGTGTTGATACAAAATTTTATTTACAACGATAACGGCTGCTTAAACTATTGGAAAGACGGCATTGACAAATCGGTACCAATATTGGAGCTTTACTGTAATCTGTATATTACCTATCCGTTTTACGATGAAAAATACGGTCATTGTCTTACGCAGCTTGAAGGCGGCATGGAACATCAAACCATGACCACCATTGGCGGGTTCAGCTTTCATTTGGTAGCACACGAAATGGGCCACATGTGGTTTGGCGACAATGTTACCTGTGCCACCTGGCAGGATATATGGGTTAACGA